>JAMCVK010000025.1 GCA_023475225.1 Chloroflexota bacterium | reverse complement strand
GGGGCACGAAGGGGCGCAGGGCCTCCACCAGTTCTGCCCGCTGGATGACCAGCCCGCTGATGTTCAAGGGACTGAGGGGGATGGGTGTGCCTGCCCCCTCCAGGGAGAGGGGCCTCTGCCCATCACCTGCTGACTTGAGCCGTACCTTGCCCACGGTGCACCTCCCACGAAAAAGATAAAAGAGGACGGTTGTTCGTCCTCTTCATCGCCAGTGCAGATGGCCAGCGCTCTCCTTTCGAAGGGAGAGGGATGAGGCCAGGTTGGAGAGATGGATCGCTAGGGGAAACGCCCTTGCTGCTTATGAGGGGGTTGAAGGTCAACGGCCAGGTTGTCCTTCCCACAAGACCCTCCTAAGAGACGGGTGATAGGATGCCCGCTCGCCTATTGCTTGAATTATATAGGCAGAGGGATGAATTGTCAAGGGGTTTTTTGGTGTTTGTTACTTACGCTGATCGTGTTGTGGAAATCTTCGTTTGATCGGCAGTGGCACCTGGGCTATAATCCACGAGGCGTATCGTTACGCTTCACTTAGAGGGGGGATTAACCGAATGTTTGGACGATCTTCATTGAAGCGGCGGATTCAAAAGGCTTTGAACGATCCTCATCTGAGGATAGCCCTGGAACGCGCCTCAACCACCTTTCGTTCTCGTTGGGAGACAGCCTTCGCTGGTCAGGACCACGAACTGCTACGGAAGCGTCTGCGCGAAATAAAGGAGTATTCCATCGCCAATCTGCCTGATCTGGCGGAGCGCTTCAAACAGGAGGCGGAGAAGGTAGGGGTGATGGTTTACGAGGCGAAGGATGCTGAGGAGGCCAACCGTTATATCGCCAACCTGGCCCGGGCCCGCGGGGTGACCTTAGCGGTGAAATCCAAATCGATGCTCACTGAAGAGATAGGCTTGAATCGCTACCTGGAGGAGCGAGGGGTGCGAGTGGTAGAGACGGATTTGGGGGAATGGATCGTGCAGTTGGCTGGGGAGCGTCCCTCGCATATGCTGGCTCCAGCCGTGCATAAGACGCGGGAGGAGGTGGCGAGGCTGTTCTCGCAGACAACGGGACAGGAGCTTCCGCCTGATACCTCTAAACTGGTGCAGGTGGCTCGTCAACAACTGCGACAGTTCTTCATCGAGGCTGGTATGGGCATCTCTGGGGCCAATATCGCCATCGCCGAGAGTGGTACTTTGGTAATCGTAAGCAACGAGGGCAACGCCCGTTTGGTGACCGGATTGCCGCCGATTCACGTGGCCGTAGTGGGTTACGAGAAGATCGTCCCCAGACTGGAAGAGGCAATGGCCATCTTGAAGGTTCTTATCCCCACATGTATGGGGCAGCGTCTGAGCAGTTACGTTTCTCTCATCAGCGGACCCAGCCGCACAGGCGATATTGAATTCGACCTGACTACGGGTGTGCACGGGCCAACGGAGGTTCATGTCGTCCTGGTTGACAACGGTCGCAACAGGCTACGTCAAGAGGCGGAGTTTCGGGAGGCGCTTTACTGTGTGAGATGCGGCGCTTGTCTGAATATTTGTCCCGTCTATGAGGCTGTAGGTGGACATGTCTTCGGTCAGGTCCACATTGGTGGCATCGGTTCTATCCTTACCGCTTTCTTAAACAACCTCAGTGAGGCAGCAGAGATAGAGCAGCTTTGTCTGGGCTGTGGCGCATGTGTGGAGGTCTGTCCGGCCATTATTGACATCCCGCGGATGATCTTATCCCTACGCTCCCGTTTGGTGGCGGATAGGGGATTGCCCTGGATCAAGCGCTTAGCGTTGCGAGGCATCTTAGCTGAGCCTACACGTCTGCAAAGCGTGTTCAAGATCGCCTCAGTGGCCCAACGTCCCTTCACTGGGGGTGATGCTTTCATACGTCATTTGCCATTCAATCCGGCCGTGACCCGTTTTCGGAGTCTACCTGCCCTGGCCTACAGACCATTACGTGAGCGTCTGACACTGGAAACACCATCGTCGTCTCAACCTCAGGGCAAGGCAGCCTTCTATGCTGGCTGTTTGTTGGACTGGGTCTATCCGGAAAGTGGGGAGGCAGTGGTCGCTATATTAAAGAGTATGGGAGTGGCCGTATCTTTTCCCAGCGCACAAACCTGCTGTGGCATTCCGGCCATTTATAGTGGAGATATGGCTACAGCGGTGGAGCTAGCTCGCCAGAATATCGTTGCCTTAGAGGACGATGGCGCTGATTATATCATCACCGCCTGTCCTAGCTGTGGCGAAGCCCTAAAGCGTTACTTTGTTAGTCTTAACATAACCACCCCAGAGTGGCAGGAGCGAGCTCGGGCGCTAGCAGCCAAGACATTTGACCTCTCCGAGTTCCTGGTCAACGTTCTAAGGTCCAGCGTGAATGAGTCTAAGGGCGAAGCTCCCACGGAGACGGTGAGGCGTATTACCTATCACGATCCGTGTCATCTCAGGCGGGGGTTAGGTGTTCACCGCGAGCCTCGCCTCCTCCTTTCTGGAATGGCTGGCTATGAACTAGTAGAGATGCCTCAGCCAGACCTCTGTTGTGGACTGGGTGGTACTTACTCTTTCGACTATCCAGGCATTTCGCAGCATATCCTGGAACATAAGCTGGCCAATATTGCAGCCACGGAGGCATCCATCGTTGTTACCGGTTGCCCTGGCTGTTTGTTGCAGCTGCGAGGTGGTCTGGATAAGCAGGGCAGTCCGGTCGAAGTGTGGCATACGGCCGATATCCTGGCTAGATGCCTCCACGCGGATATACTTTCTTGACTACAAATAAATTACATCCCCCTCGTAGAATAGTGAAAGAGAAAGAACCAGATAATCACGAATATGTCTTGTGATAAGAAAGTTATCCTTTATGTGTTCTTTACCGTGTAAGCCGAGTCTTCTTGCATATTCTGGTTCATTGAGCAGTTGTTTCAAATAGTAAGCGGTCCCGTCAATGGAGTAGGTGAGCAATCCGGAATATTTGTGGGCTATCTGAAGCGGAATGCCACCAACTGCGGATGCTATGGTTGGTTTTGCTTTCCACAATGCCTCTGCCACTGTTAAACCAAAACCCTCTTTTAAGGATTTTTGCAGGATCACTGTAGATGCTCTTTGCAGTGCGTTGATCTCTAGATCACTCGCAGGAGGAAGAAATATAACGTGTATGTCCGGATCGTCAGTAGCAGCGGATTTTACTTCTTCTAAGACCCTCAATCCCTCTGGGTCATCCGTAGCACCCCCGCCAGCCAAAACAAGCTGGCAATTAATATGCTTTTTGACTTTCTTGTATGCCTCTATTACACCAATAGGATCTTTTAAGTAATCGAAGCGGGATATCTGAGTAACTATGGGCCGCTCTTTGTCGATCCCGAAACGCTCAAGCACGGAGTCGATTACCTCTTGTGGTAGTTCTTTATTTTTATCACTCAGTGGGTCTATCGAGGGCGAGATAAGCACTTGAGGGATATTCAAATCCCTTGAAAATGCCGGAGCTGAAAATACTGCACAGTCATATTTTTCAATGTAGGATTTCAAGAAATTCATGATGTCCAGTTTCGGCTCTGTAAAGTCAATATGGCATCTCCATACCCATTTCTTCCCGATTTCTTTCTTCCTATCAACCAGAGCGATAGGCTGCGGGTCATGGATAAACAATATGTCTGCATTAGGGTCTATCTCTTGAGCATTTTCGTGATTAACTTCTATGAAATATTCCAAATCTTGAGAAGATATTTGAACATTTACACCATGCAAAGCATTATGGATTTTCTTTGTGATACTAAAGAATTTCTCATTACCCTTTATGACATCCCATCTGGCGTTAATGCCAAGTTGTCTCAGAAGAGGGATCATTCTGGTGAGGATTTCAGCTACGCCACCGCCAACGGGTGTTGAATTAATGTTTTGTATTATTTTCCCCTTGAGTTTTGCAGCTAGAAGATATAATTCGTCTATTACTCCCTGACCAACTATAGAAGCGTATTTGTTAATGTCTGACATATTCACTTGCTACCTGAATAATTTTTTGTCTTAGACCCTCTAATGTGATAGTGTAGGGGTCTAACCCTGAAAGTTTTCTGGCCAACTCTTCCTCTCCTATTGCCTTAAACCATGCCACAAAATCGTTCTCTTCCCTCTGTGCTCGCATACGTGCCTCAAAGATGTGAAAATAAAGAGAGTTGATACTTATCTTGCTGAGTATCTCAACAAACTCTCTTAAATTATGCGCAACATAAGGCGTTGGCAAAACAAAGGTTGTACAACTCATAAAGCAAAAATCTTGTCCCTCTGGACATTCAGCAATGTGTTTTCCTTTGGAAATATAGTCAGTTAAGATTTTAATAAACTCCGTTCTTAATTCCTCCATGCTTTTGAAGCTAACGGTATCCACACTGGCAAACAATTCACCCAGCTCTCTTAGATTAAGGATATTAGTTAGCCAGTAGGCAAAATCGTTCGGTGGCTCAGGTGAGAGGTAGTGGTGCTGCTGCAAAAATCTGTGTGTATGATAATAGATCGAGGAGGTGGGCACATTTTTTAATCCCTCTAATAATTCAACAGGATTTCTCGCTTTAAGTCCGAGCAATTTAACGAGATGAAATTGCGTGCGAAAACGAAATGGGGGACTCATTTTATAATCTCCATGATGAGATTTAAAACTTCAGCATGATTATGCAGATTAAATCTGGCATGAGATTGGGTCATCCCCACTCTGATTGAGTAGGCTGCTTCAGGAAGAATCCTGAATAGCTCTTCATCTGTCCAGTCATCGCCTGTCGCCATTATAAAATCAAACTTATCCTTTGAAATCCAGCACAGTCCAGCGGCGCCTTTGTTCACGCCGGCGTTTCTAATTTCAACTACTTTATTCCCCTGTAGTACTTGAACATCTATATTAGCAGTAAAACTGACTAGATCGTCCATAAGTTCATTTGCCCGTATAGGACCCAGTTCAGGATCCGCCTTACGATAATGCCACGCTATAGCGAACTCCTTCTCCTCAATAAAAGAACCAGGAAGTCGATCCACATACGTTTCGAGTAGAGGGAGAAGGTGAGACCTCCAGTCGTTCGCTAATGGTTTTAACATCCGCCAATCCCCGTTCTTTTCTTTAAGCCATGCCCCATGTTCCGCTACCAGCCCGACATTAAGCATACCAAACCAGATTTCAAGCGTATCTTTAGCCCGCCCGCTTATCAGGACGATCTCAGTTTGATGATCCTCTGATAGGCGTTTGATGATCTGTAAAAGTTCCTCGGTAGGTTTTGCCTTTTGTGGGGTATCCACAAGAGGTACAAGCGTCCCATCATAGTCTAAGAAAATAAGCCTTCGTCTGGCCCCGTTGAAATCTTTGATGAGCTGTCCTCTCGCTTTAGAACCGAGTAATCTAGCGTCTAATCTTTTTTGCATTTCCTTGATGGAGAGCAATGCTTGAATGAAATCATCTGCCCATCGTACTACATCATAACGTTCAAGCCGGGCTCGCATAGCTTGATTGCGTTTTACCTGTTCTTCCTCGGGCATTTCTAATGCTTCCTTCAGGGCATTGGCAATCTCTTCTGTATTATTGGGGTTTATGATAATCGCTTCCCCAAGTTCTTTTGAGGCGCCGGCCATCTCACTAAGGATTAAAACACCCGTTTTATCCGTTCTGGCCGCAACATATTCCTTTGCAACGAGGTTCATACCATCTCTTAAGGGTGTAATTAGTGCTATATCACTGATACTGTATAGAGCAACTAAGGGCTGAAATGGTAAGAATTTATATTGATACAATATCGGCGTCCAATGAACGCTACCAAATCTGCCATTAATTTTTCCTACCAGTTCATCTATCTGCCTTTTCATCTGCTGGTAGTGTTCTACCCCTATGCGTGAGGGAACAACTACCAAAACAAGGATTACTCTCTTGTGCCATTGTGGATTTTTCTCGAGGAAGACCTCGTAACCTTGCAAGCGGTTGCTAATACCCTTTGTATAATCCAGTCGATCTACGGACAGGATGACCCTAAAATCTGCGAGCGTCTTTTTGAGTTTGCCTATCTCCCTTTGTATCTCTGGGCTGTTTACGGCATTATGAAATCTTTGAAAACCTATGCCCATTGGGAATGTATCTACTTTCACCATATGATCACCGGTCATAATCCGTCCCATATCGTGTTCATAACCCAAGATGCGCAGGACACATTTCAAGAAGTATTGGGTGTAATCGTGGGTATGAAATCCAATAAGATCTGCACCTAAAAGACCTTCTAAAATTTCCCTGCGCCATTGTGCTGGCAGGAGTCGGAATACTTCAAAAACCGGGAAGGGAATGTGCAGAAAAAATCCTATGGGCAGACTGGGCATCTTTTTTCTTAAAAGTTTAGGAAGGAGCATGAGATGATAATCATGTACCCATACCACATCACCTGGTTTGACGATCTCCATAACCGCGTCACAAAAAGTTTCATTTACCCGCGTGTAGTGGACCCAATAGTCTTCATCATACACAGCATAGGAAGGAAAATAGTGAAAGAGAGGCCAGATGATCTTATTGCAAAATCCGTGGTAAAATCTTTCCATAGCTTCTTCAGAGAGGAAAACGGGATAAGCGTGAAATTGAGCCGGCGCTTTTAATCTTAGCTTTTCTTTGTCCTCGACCGCAATCCCAGGCCAGCCAATCCATAGGTGCTCAAGCTTGGCGAAGGGGGAACTTTTCAATGAATCCAAATATGCGCTTAAACCAGAGACAAGCCCTCCAGGGCTTTGTTGAAATCTCAACTTGCCATCTTTTTCTGTTACAGTGATCGGTAGCCTGTTTGATACGATCAATAACCTCATATCATTAGTTCCTTTCGCAAACTACCGCCTCAAATGGCATATTGGTAATAACTGAGCCAGTCCAGATAGGCCAAGCCGGGTTACGGTAGGAATCGCTTTGTATCCAGTATATCATCTGGGGGGAGAGATAAAAAAGCTTTAGGCTCGTTTGGCTAGTTGTTGCAAAGGGCTGGTGATCGTGGTATAATATTACTTAGAAAGGGCGTTAGTACAGCGCCTGAGGGATACAAAGGTTCACCTTTAAATCAGCCCGGTGAGGCTGGTAAGGGAGGAAAGGCGTGGGAAGCAAACTTCTTGCCAGTTTATGGGCTGGACAAGAAGTTTTTTTGTGTTCAGAAGGGAGGTAGTCTTGCAAGAGAAGACGATTATGTCTGAAGAGGACGTTCGGCGAGCGCTGATTAGGATCGCTCACGAGATCATTGAGCGTAACCAGGGTGTGCAGGACGTGGTGTTGATCGGTATGCGCACAAGAGGTGTGCCGCTGGCACGACGCCTCGCTACTAACCTGGGGGAGTTTGAGGGAGCGGAGGTGCCGGTGGGGGAGTTGGATATCACCCTTTATCGCGATGATCTGGAGCTACGCCGACCCCACCCAGTTGTTCGGAGCACAAATATCCCCGTAAACCTAAACGACAAGCGGATCGTGCTCGTCGATGATGTCCTGTACACAGGACGCTCGGTGCGGGCAGCGATCGATGAGGTCATCGACTTCGGTCGTCCCCGGCTAGTCCAGCTAGCCGTTCTGATTGATAGGGGGCACCGTGAGTTGCCTATTCGACCGGACTACATCGGCAAGAACGTGCCTACCTCTCGTGATGAGGAGGTGCGGGTTCGCCTGAAGGAAACGGATGGCGAAGATCGTGTGGTCATCATCAGACCTGCTGGCTGAGGTGGACAGCAGCCAGCAGGTCTTTTTAATATCTGAAATAGGTTAGCAAAGGGGGAGGGTATGAAGCGCAAGGATATACTAGACCTGGATGATTTTACGCCAGAGGAGATCAGCGAAGTTCTAGAGACTGCTGACGCGATGAAGGAGATTTTGTCGCGGCCGATCAAGAAGGTGCCAGCGCTGCGTGGCAAGACAGTCGTGAACCTCTTCTACGAGGCCAGCACGCGGACACGGATATCATTTGAGCTGGCGGCGAAGAACCTTTCGGCCGATGTGGTCAATGTCGCCACCTCGGCTAGTTCAGTGGTCAAGGGGGAATCGCTGGTTGATACGATCAAGACTCTTCAGGCACTGGGAGCGGATATCATCGTGATACGTCATCCTCAATCTGGCGCCCCTTATCTAGTGGCCCAGCACCTGGAGGGATCGGTCATCAATGCCGGCGATGGTTGGCATGCTCACCCCACGCAGGCTCTGCTTGATTTATATACCATTCGGGAAAACCTGGGAACCATCGCTGGCTTATCAATCGTTATCGTCGGCGATATCCTTCACAGTCGTGTAGCTCGTTCTAATATCTGGGGAATGACAAAGATGGGGGCAGAGCTTACCCTCTGTGGACCGGAGACCTTGCTGCCGGTGCTGGATAGAACAGGTTCGACTAACGCTTTCCCGGAGGTGAGAGTAGAACACAACTTAGACAAAGCTATCGAAGGGGCTGATGTCATTATGGCTCTTCGCCTCCAGAAGGAGCGTCAACGGGGTGGATTGCTGCCAAGCCTGCGGGAGTACATTCAATTGTATCAGCTAACTAAGGAGCGGGTAGCGAGGGCTAAACCGGGCGCTCTGGTTATGCATCCTGGCCCGATGAATGAGGGCATCGAGATCGCTCCAGAAGTCGCCCACGGTTCACAATCTGTAATCGAGGAACAGGTGACGAATGGGGTGGCGGTGCGGATGGCCCTCCTCCATCTCCTGTCTGGTGATGGGGGCGATAAAGCGTAAGCAGTTGAATCCTGCTAAACAGGGCGAACAGAGGTCTAGAAAAGGTTTTTAGACTATCAATAAGGAGAAAACTTAAGGAGGTAAAATGGAAGATATCCTGGTTCGGGGTGGCCACATCATCGATGTGGGGCAGAACATCGATTTCATTGGTGACCTCTTGATCCGAGAGGGGAAGGTGGCGGAGGTTGGGGCCGGCGGTCTAGCTGGGGCAGCGGAAAAGGCCGAGCGAGGGGAGCTGCGCTGGATCGATGCTTCTGGCTGCATCGTCTGTCCAGGGTTCATCGACCTGCACGTTCACCTGCGTGAGCCCGGTGATGAGGATAAAGAAACCATCGCTACGGGCACCAGGGCTGCGGCGGCAGGTGGCTTCACCACCGTTGCCTGTATGCCTAACACGAATCCGCCGATCGATAATCGGTCGACCGTCGAGTATGTCTTGCAGGTGGCGAAGGCGCAAGGTGTAGTAAAGGTCCTGCCTATAGCGGCGATAACTAAAAAGCGTGGGGGTGAGGAGTTAACGGAGGTGGGCGAGCTTGTCGCCAGTGGCGTCGTTGCCTTCTCCGATGATGGTAAATCGGTGGCTAGCAGTCGGATAATGCGCTATGCTTTGGCCTACAGCTCTATGTTTGGGGTGCCGATAAGTAGTCATTGTCAAGACGAGGAGCTGACTAAAGGTGGGGTGATGAACGAGGGGATCATCGCCACCAGGCTTGGGCTTAAGGGGATGCCAGCAGCGGCTGAAGAGGATATAGTGGCGCGCGATATCGCCCTGGCTCAACTTACAGATGGATGTCTGCACATCGCTCATGTGAGCACGGCGGGAGCGGTAGATCTCATCCGACGGGCCAAGGCCGCTGGACTCGCAGTCACGGCGGAGGTGACCCCACATCATTTGACCCTGACAGAGGATTGGGTAGCTGGGGTACGCCGAGGGCCGCACGTTAAGGCTCCTTATGATACAAACACAAAGGTTAACCCGCCGCTGCGAACAGCTGAGGACGTCGCTGCCCTGATCGATGGCCTTAAAGATGGGACCATCGACGCTGTGGCCACGGATCATGCCCCCCATACCATCGTAGATAAGCTCTGCGAGTACGATCTAGCCGAGTTCGGGATCTCTGGATTGGAAACGGCTCTTGGCTGCCTACTCACCCTTTTCCACGAGAGGATCATTGATCTAAGGCTAATCGTGGAGAAATTGACCTTCGGTCCGGCGCAAGCCTTCAATCTCTCCTGTGGTACGCTCAAACCCGGCTCTTCAGCCGACGTAGTCATCTTCGATCCCAATGAGGAGTGGGTGGTCGATCCGAGCACCTTCCAATCCAAAGGCCATAATACGCCATTGGCTGGGCTAACCCTGCGGGGGAGAGCGAAGGCTACCCTTGTTGAGGGCAGGGTTGTCTTCCAGGCTAAAGAAGAGCTCGCTTACGCACATACTCCTTCAGTGTAGTAAAATGGCCAAAGCGCTGAGGTGTTCTCGCATAATGCCAGGAATGGGCGATAGTCCAGGGAGAATAGCCGGCTGCATAGGTGCTTGTTGCTGCCAGCTGGTGGGAGTGAAGCAATGAAACAGGAGACGGCTCGGGTCATAGCTAATACCACTGTGGCCGATCATATTTACTTTCTACGCCTATATGCCCCTGAGATCGCCGCACAGACGGCGCCTGGCCAATTTGTGCACATCCGTTGTTGTTCTACTTTTGAACCATTGCTGCGCCGTCCCTTCAGTGTGCATCGGTCGGTTCGTCCGAGCTTGGCCCTGAGTCCTGCACGGCTGCCGGAGATGGCGAGGTTAAATCCAGGGGAGATAGCTATACTCTTTGAGGAGGTTGGGCGGGGTACTGGTATCCTGGCCAGCGTCAGACGAGATGATTATCTGGATGTCCTGGGCCCGCTGGGCCAGGGTTTCTGTCTGAAACCAACGACCCGTAATGTGCTGCTGGTGGCTGGTGGGTTGGGTATCGCTCCACTTGTCGGATTGGCCGAGGCGGCCAGCACTGAAGATAGGGCTGTTACAGTGCTGGCTGGAGCCGCTACGGCCGCACGGGTGCTGCCTGTTGATTATGTGCCGGCTGAGGCGGAATACGTGGTTTGTACGGAAGATGGTAGTCTTGGAAGGAGGGGTTTAATCACTGATCTATTGCCGGAATATCTAGCCTGGGCAGACCAGGTCTTTGCCTGCGGACCTACGGCCATGCTTCGTGCTCTGGGAGCGTTGAGATGGCCGCTTGGTCTGTCGGTTCAGGTATCCTTGGAGCAACGCCTGGCTTGCGCTGTGGGCGCTTGTGCAGGGTGTCGGATCGATACCAAGCATGGGCGACGAAGCTTATGCCGCGATGGGCCTGTTTTTGATTTAAGCGAGGTAATTTGGTCTTGAATCTCGCCGTGCAGCTTGCCCCGCGACACGATCGGGGATTGATTTTGAAAAATCCAGTGATGGCTGCTTCGGGAACTTTTGGTTACGGCCATGAGTACGCCCGGCTTATAGACATCGAGCGGTTAGGGGCCATAGTTAGTAAAGGCACCACACTGCGCCCCAGGCTCGGTAACCCTCAGCCGCGCATCGCTGAGACCCCGGCAGGGATGTTGAATGCTATCGGGTTAGAGAACATTGGTATTGAAGCTGTTATCCAAGAGAAGGCCCCTATCTGGGTTCGTTGGAAGGTGCCTGTAGTTGTAAACATTGCTGGTGAGACAGTCGACGAATATGCTACAATAGCGACGATGTTGGAGGGAGTGGATGGCGTGGCGGGTATCGAAGTGAATATCTCCTGTCCGAATGTGGCCGAGGGCGGTATGGCTTTCGGTATCAGGTCTGATACAGCCGCCCAGGTAACGGCAGCGGTTAAAGCGTCCACCTCGCTGCCTGTTATCGTAAAGCTCACCCCAAATGTCACTGATATCGTGTCCATCGCTGAGGCCGTTGCTGCCTCTGGCGCTGACGCTGTATCCTTGATCAACACGCTGGTGGGGATGACTATAGATATCACCACCCGTCGCCCGTTTTTAGGCAATATCAGCGGTGGACTTTCTGGTCCGGCCATACGGCCGATTGCTCTGCGAATGGTTTATGAGGTGGCTAAGGCTGTTGATATTCCCGTGATCGGTGTCGGAGGCATTACTTCAACATCCGATGCCTTGCAATTCTTGATGGCTGGTGCCTCAGCCGTGCAGGTGGGTACGGCAATCTTCGTTAACCCACAGACCCCTCTGGAGATCATTGATGGTCTGCGTCAATTTATGGAAAGGGAGGGGGCCAAGGATATCACTGAGCTAATTGGAGCGGCTTTATGAGCATTATGATGCGGGGAGTTAAGCGGCACTTGGGGATCGTTTCGGTGCTCCTCTTTTTGGCTCTTATAATGGCCCTGATGGGAGGTTGTGCAGAGAATCCGGCGGTCCCTAAGGCCGCACAGGCTGTAGCTAAAGAGAGGCCAAAAGCCGATTTTTCCGTAAAGGGTAAGATTCTCTTTGTGAAGGGTGGGAGTATCTGGGTCTGGGATAATGGAAATGTCAAGCAATTGACACAAAAGGGACACTATGCTGATCCGGCCTGGTCACCCGACGGGAAGCGCATCGCCACTGTGGTCGTTGGCGAGAACCACTCTGATCTGGTGATATTGAGCAGTGATGGTGCTCCCCAACTGCAACTGACGAACAACCTCTCCCGGGTGAGTGTTCGGAGCTGCGCCTGGGCGCGCAAGCCAGCCTGGTCTCCTGATGGCAGGCGTCTGGCCTACGCTTCCGATTATGCCAGGGTAGAGCTACATATGCCTCTCGCCTTATGGCTGGTCAACAGCGATGGGACGGGGCACAGGCAGATGACCAAGCATCCTCTTGGGTCGGGCGGCGTTGACTGGCCGACCTGGTCACCTGATGGGGAGAAGATCGCTATGACCTATTTTGAGGGCAATGGGGTATCCCAGATCTATACCCTAACCCTGAGCAATGGCCGACTAGTGGCATTGACGAATGACAAGGAAGGGGACTACGATCCGGCTTGGTCGCCCGATGGGCTTTTCATCGCCTACACTGCCCGAAGCGGTGGCCGGGATGATCTCTGGATAATGGATGCCAAGGGCACCTCACCGCAACAACTGACTGACCTCGGTCGATGTCGTTCCCCGGCTTGGTCCCCGGACGGTCAAATAATCGCTTTTCTGGCGGAGCAGGGTGATAGCTTCGATCTCTACGCCATCAAGGTCTCCACGGAAGGGTCGCAGATCGTGGCCAGCGAGGTTAAGCAATTAACTAAAGGACTACACATTGAGGCGAACTCTGGTATAAGCTGGACTAAGTAACTGGTACATTGAACGTGACCTTTTAATGAATATCACTGCTGAACGGCAGGAGAAGGCTAAGAAATATGCACAGTTAAGGCGCTGGCTATTCTTGGCCGAATTGGGTATAAGTGCTGTCTTCCTGGTAGCCTTATTGGTCAGCGCTGTCTCTCGAACGCTGAAGGTGTATGTTCAGCAAATCGCTGAGGAACAGCTGCTGCATATCGCCCTTTATTTCCTCGTTCTGACCTTCGTCTATCTGTTTATCCAATTTCCCCTCGCCCTCTATGGTGGGTTTATCTTACCCCATCGCTTCGGACTTTCCGTTCAGACCGTATCCGGGTGGTTGGTTGACTGGATCAAGGGCAGTCTACTCTCTTTAGGCTTTGGGTTGATTCTGGTGGAGGGACTCTATTACTTGCTGCGGGTTCAGCCGGAGGTGTGGTGGATTTGGTCAGGCCTGCTGTTGTTCCTTTTCAGCGCTGTCCTGACCAACCTGGCCCCTATTCTTATCGTGCCTTTATTCTACAAGTTCACGGCCGTCACTGATGAGGCGTTGATTGATCGTTTAGCGAACCTGGCCAAGCGTGCCGGTACAATGGTGCATGGGGTTTACATTCTGAACTTGAGCAGTAAGGCGACAACAGCCAATGCCAGTTTGATGGGTTTGGGGAATACGCGCCGAATCGTCCTTGGCGATACCCTCCTTGAGCGCTACACTCTTGATGAAATTGAGACAATCTTTGCTCACGAGCTTGGTCACCATAGGCATGCTGATATCCCTAAGGCGGTGGCCGTCCAATCAATGTTGACCTTGTTTGGGCTGTACCTGGCTAACCTGTTCCTACGTTGGTCAGTGGGCATTTTAGGCTACGATGGTATCGCTGACATCGCAGCGTTCCCCCTGGTTATTTTGTGGCTTGGGGTTTTTGGGTCGATCACCCTCCCTCTGATCAACGCCTTTTCTCGCCATCTAGAAACGGCCGCAGACCGCTACGCTTTGGAACTAACGCAAAAGCCGCAGTCTTTTGGGACGGCGCTGCTCAAGCTCGCCGATCAAAATCTCTCTGAGCTACAGCCGGGCCGCTGGGTCGAGTGGCTTTTCTATGATCATCCACCGTTTACTAAACGGATCAAATTGGCCGAGGAATATGCGCGTCATAGATCATCCTCTTCTGAGGCATCTAACCGAGAGTGAGCTGCTGGAGCTGTTGGCCAAGATCGAGGATTAGCTGATAGCTCCAGGGAAGCCATGCTTAGCGGTTGGGGTCTGCTTGACCCTGTCTGTCTGCATTATTTATAATTAAACAGGACATAAAGGGTACCGCTGCGCCCGTAGCTCAGTGGAATAGAGCACTGGTCTTCGGAACCAGGTGTCGGGGGTTCGGGTCGCCCAGGGGGTGCCAAGTACTCCTATAATTGAGAGAAACCGCTTAATTTTTCCCTCTTTTGACCCCGTACAACACTTTTACAACACTTCGCCAGGGCGGAAAGGACGATTCATTCAATGCCTATCCGTGCTCATGGCGAAGGCTCTATCCTGCAACGCAAAGATGGCCGTTGGCAGGCTAGCCTGCAAGTTGGCGGCATCCGCAAGATCGTCTATGGCAAGACCAGAAGCGAAGCGGTCCAAAAGCTCAAAGCGCTGCAGGAGACAGCCCGCAAGAACCAGCGCTTGCCCAATGCGGGTAAGGTCACACTAAGCGATTATCTCACCAACTGGTTGAAGCAAGCTGCCTCTCATCTACGGCCTAGCACCAAAGAGAGATACATCTATGATGCGGCTAAGATTGCCTCTCTAGGCCAAATCCCCCTGGCCAAGCTTACTCCCTTCAAACTGGCCCAATTCTTTGCCGAACTGGACAAGACCAGCAAGCGCACATCGCTAGGCGTCTACAGGATGCTTCACAAAGCCCTGGCCGATGCTGAACGATGGGGACTGATTGCCAGCAATCCCTTGGCAGTAGTAGATGTGCCCAAGTATCGACCAAGAGAGAAAAGGTTGTGGGAGCCTGAACAGATACAGATGTTCCTTAGGGCGATGCTTGAAGGCAAGGGTGGGACCTATTCCAGCCTGTTTGTGTTTCTCTTAGCCAGCGGATGCAGGCTAGGCGAGGCGTTAGGCTTACGCTGGAGCGATATCGACTGGCACAAGGACACTATCAGGATTGAACGCCAAGTAGTGCAGGTAGACAACAAGGCGATAGAAGATGCGCCGAAGACCAGGAGCGGCGTTCGGACCATCACCCTGCCAGCGTTTGGCCTTGAAGCCTTGAAGATGCAGAAGGCTAAGGCGGCATCGATGCGAGTGTTTGTGTCTGAGGTAGGGACTACGCCTTTGAGAAGCAATTTACGCCGAAGCCTGGTAGGTGTATGCAAAAAGCTAGGCTTGCCCGTGATAATGATACACAGCCTGCGCCATCTGCATCTTAGCCTGCTAGCGATGAACGGCGTGCCCGTCAAGGTGGCGCAAGCTAGGGCTGGCCACAGTTCGCCCACAGTGACTATGCAGGTGTACACCCACGTGCTAGGCGACGGGGACAAGCTGGCAGCCCAGGCGATGGAAAGCGTTCTTAAGGCTGACAACGTGGTAGACTAGGGCTAAATTGCTTCGGAGGTGATGATAATGATGCGCTTGCTAGCAACTGTGCTGTTGATGGTGGTGATGGCAGGCATAGGAGGACTATTCCAAGGTAATAACCCTATGGAAATTGCTTATCCTGGCCCGTATCCTGGCCCGTACACTGTATATCTGCCAGTGGTATTCAAGCTCTTCGATGGTTCCATCGAAGGACCACCGCCAATGCCTACAGCTACTGCGTCGCCCGTGCCACCTTTGCCAACAGCGACTCCAATACCTACAGCTACGCCAACACAGGCGCTACCAACGGCAACGCCTCTACCTACCTTAACCCCACTACCTGGCGGCTCACTGACGTGTGCGGACCTAGATGGCACGTCCTATCTGCTAGCGGATGATGGCCAGTACCTTGGTGTAATTTCACACGACCGCTACCTTGAGGATTCCATCATGAACAAGTACGGCACCTACGGTAGCCCTTACAGCGCCACCAGTATCATGAACAAGTATGGAACTTATGGTAGCCCTTACAGCGCTTTGAGTGCTTACAATCCCTACACAATGACGCCGCCCTCTATCTATATTTACACCGGTACGGCGGTCGGTTATCTTACAGAGAATCCATACTTATCCCCCCGCTGTGATACAAGTGACTTGGTAGATTTTCTGCGGTTGTTGCAATGAGTCCTCCCCTGGAAGGAAGAGAAGAACAAGGGCCAAATTGGACCGAAGTGAGTACCGCCCCTAGAGACCGTGCGGCTAAGGCCACTAGATGGCAGGCCCTTCAGAAGGAAGGGGTTCGGTGAAGTGGGAGCGGGATATATCGATGCCCAAAAGAGCTAGCGAGAAAAGCCCTTCTTCCTTTCTAGGTGCACCGAAGTGGGATTAAATCAGATTGAGCAGCGGCGTATAATTGGTGTATAATTCCCTTGATGCCGGGTGGCGTGTGTACAACGCCCGCAAGTGTTACCTGCCGATTCAGGCGACAGCCTGGCAGCCAACTATTACCTAATCGGAGGTACAGAATTGACTCAAGAGCATTTACGCTGGACCGGCTCTGCTTCAAGCGATTCCATCATCTATGATCATGTGGTCGGTGTTTCTTACAGAGAAAAAACGCTAACGGGAGAGCAATTGAATCAGCTGAGGGCTTACTACGGGATGCCAAAGGATAGCGAGATTCGTCTGGTGAAGTACCAGGGAGATGAGTTAGCGCCACTGTGGGGCGAACTGTGGCGCCCTTACCAAGCAAATGGTCTTGGCGTCCTGACGCCAAATGCAGTCCCGCCCTGCCTTGACCTAGGAGGCGAGATTGTACAGTTGTACGAGCTAAGGGTGCAGCGCCCCGATAGCCCGTTGTATCTTCAGGTGCGTTGGCATCCCAGTCTGGGGGAGCGTATCAGTCTTTGCGGACTTGAGCACGAACACACTAAGGGCGATTGGAATCACGCCAGAGCTAGCCTGACTTTACTTAAAAAGTTAACACGCAGAGGGCGGCCGGAGTGGAGCGGGATATTTCCTAGCCCGGAATTGTTTATTGAAGCAGCAAAAAAGGGGATTCGAGCAATCCGAGCAGAAGGAAAGCACCCATCACAAGAAAGGGTAGCCGACTACTTAAGAAGTGCCCATAACGTGGCAGGGTGCGAAGCACGCTCTCTAAGGAGTTGGTGTAGCAAAACGACATATCGCAATTGGCAGAAGCTGCTCTCAGATACAAAATAACGAATTATTATCCTATTATTTGCCACATCATCTGTTGTAACCTCCTTGTGAACTAAATTCATAAGGAGGTTTTTCATGCGTATCAAGATTGATCTAAGCGCTGAAGCGACGAACCGACTGATTGAACTTGCAGTCAAGGAATGCCGCAGTGTTTGTTTTGAAGCGGAAGTTTTAATCCTGAGGGCACTGAAGCTATTTCCCGAAATGGGGCCGTTTCCCGAAGCGGAGGATCAGCAAGATGCAACACCTGAACAATAGAGCCCGCTACCCTTCGGCTTGGCAAGCTGGTGGGGGCAACGGGCAGACTTTACGGGGTGCTAGCACCCCACAGCATTTTACCACGGGGGAGCCCCTGGCGCTACAGGTTTCCAAGCGTGGCCGGTGGTGCACCGTAGGGAAGGTTACTTTTGTGAATGGCGAGCCAATTCTGGGGATCGCCCATCGTTTTCAGGCAGGCGTGGATAAGGTTGTCAGCGTGCCCCTTGTAGTATTGGACTACGCTGAAGCTTGTGGCTGTCTTTGGCTCTACTTCCGCAGGGACTTAACCCGTGAAGCTTGGCGGATTTCGCTGGCTGATTTACGAAAGCTGGGTTACTTAGGCCCTGGGGCTGGGGCTGAATTCTACATCCATATCGACAAGATGGAACCGACCAACTTCCCCAACTGGCAATACGCTGAGACGACCATTCGACTGAACGAACCGAAACAGCAAGACACGAAGCAGACTGCTCTCGCACTGTGAGAGTGAACGATATGAACACAGCAACACTATCAGAAGTCGAAAACGCTATCTGGGAACGGCAAGGGCGTAAGGAAGGCGCCGAGATCCGCTTCCTTTGTCCTTGTCACGATGACCACAACCCATCAGCCCGTTGGAACCCCGACAAGCAGGTTTGGTTCTGTGATGTCTGCAGTGCTGGCGGTGGCATAACTCACTTGGCCCGACACCTTGAGATTGCCGACATCGCCAGCGGTCGTTCGATTGTCGCCACTTATGACTATCAGGATGAGGGCGGCAGGCTGCTGTACCAAGTTGTTCGCTATCTTCCCAAAGACTTCAGACAAAGACGGCCCGATGGCAACGGCGGCTGGCTATGGAACCTGAAGGGCGTCCAAAGGGTTTTGTACCACCTTCCTGCCTTGAGGCAAGCGAATAAGAACGAGTGGGCATTCGTTGTCGAGGGCGAAAAGGACGCTGACAACCTGGCGAAGCTGGGACTGTTAGCCACAACCAACGTTGGTGGCGCAAAGAAATGGTCGCAGGAGTACACCAAGGAGTTAACAGAACGCCGAGTGGCGATACTGCCCGACAACGACCAGGTAGGCAAGGAACACGCTAAACAAGTAGCTGAGAGCCTTCTTGATGTGGCGGCAGAGGTGAAGGTTGTCGAACTGCTGGACCTGCCGCCTGGAGGCGATGTTTCTGACTGGTTAGCACGAGGCGGAACAAAGGGGAGACTGCTGCAGCTTGTCGAAGCAGCACCGATATTTGAGCCTGAAGCGAAGGTGCACCCTGATGATGACGGTATACCGCAAGGGGACTATGGCCATGCTGCCGTCCTGAGTCGCTTGTTCAAGAACCGTTATCGCTGGGCCACCCATCGTGGTTGCTGGATGCATTATGACGGCAAAGTGTGGCGGCCAGTGCCAGAGGAAAGCATAGCCAAGGAAGCGGCGGATACCTTGCGCCGTGAGTATGTGGCCCAACTAGCTGCTGCCACAGACAGCAACGCAATTCGAGAATTGAGCAAAAAGGTGACTGAGACTTGTACATACGCCAGGATCACTGGAGCGCTGTCGTTCCTGAGGGGCTGGGAAGGCGTCCTCACGTTAGGCAAGGAATGGGACCGTGGCCCTTGGCTTCTGAACCTTCAGAACGGCACACTAGACTTGCAGACTTGCACGTTGCGGCCGCATGACCCTGCTGGCCTGTTGACCAAGATGGCCAATGCCGAATTCGACCCCACAGCCCGGTGCGACCACTGGCAACAGCATATTGAGAGGTTTCTGCCTAACCCCAACGTCAGGCGCCAGGCACAGCGAGACTTGGGAGTGGCCCTGGTAGGTGCCACCTTGGAGGAGGCCCTTCCGATCTGGTACGGGAGCGGCGCCAACGGAAAGACGACCACGGCCAGTGTGCTGATGCGAGTCCTGGGCGACTATGCTAACCGTACAGCGCCTAACCTGCTCGTGCAGTCAAAGTACGAACGCCATCCTACCGAGGTGGCCGACTTGTGCGGGTTGCGACTAGTGTTCTCTGTCGAAGTGGACCAGGCGAAGCGGTTGGCTGAGGCGCTAGTCAAAGACCTAACCGGCGGCGATGTCAAGAAGGCACGCCACATGCGGGAGGACTTCTTTAGCTTCGAGCAAACGTTTAGCATCACGCTTATCGTCAACCATCGGCCCGTTGTCACAGGAACAGATGTGGGCTTGTGGCGGCGCATTAAACTAATTCCGTGGGAGTACCGTATCCCCGACAACGAGAAGCGTCCCCAGGAGGAGGTGGTGTCCGAGTTGGTGTCAGAGGGCAGCAGCATCCTCAACTGGCTGCTGGACGGCCTACGGGACTGGCAGCAAGACCACCACTGGCTGGCAACAGAGGTGCAAAATGCTAGCGACGCCTACCGTGCCGAAATGGACATTCTCGGCGACTTCATAGCTGAATGCTGCGAACTAGGCCCACGATGCCAAGTGCCGAAGGGTGAGTTGTATGCGGCCTACGCACAATGGTGCGAGCGAAACCAAAACGAACGGCCTGTCTGCAAGAAGGTCTTCACGAGTCGGTTAGAGGGGAGAGGCATTGAGAGCCGTAGAGAAGGCGATGCTCGTACTCGCATCTACATTGGGATTGGCTTACGGACAGATACGGACAGATGTTCCGTATAACTGCTAAATTTAATTTCTCATGGGGGTTATATGGAATACCTGTCCGTACCTGTCCGTAATGATGATAGTGCCTGGCCAACAGGCTGAGAATCCTGAGGCTCAAAGCACGCTTTTGTTGGAGAGGACACACGCTGCCCAGGGTATTCGTCTCCTTGTGGGCATTTGTAGTCACTGGGCTTATTTACGACATCGGATTGTATATTATGCACTAAATATTCAAGTATTCGAATACATGCTTGAATGGGGGGCCAGGATACCCCTCGGTACCCTGGTTAGAAAGCCAGGGGTAAATAAGGCCCAAGGGTATTTTCAACCCCTGAGTAATTTGGGAAATTGCCTGCTTGTCAGGTTGTTTAAATTAACTTGGGGGGTTGAATTCAAGTAGCTTGAATTCGCTGGAATTCGCTGGAATTCTAAAAACATCGAGGGGGTTCAAAATCTTAGCCAAGTGGCTATTTGCCGAGTTCTTTAAAAAAACTTGAATTCGCTTGAATTTCATCCCTCATTTTGCCCCGAATTTAGGCATAAAGATAGGTCATAGAGGGGAGAATTCGAGCGCTCGAATTAGCTTGAATTCAGCTGGAATTTGGGGTGGGTCATATCGCTCACTTGTTTTAGAGGCCATTAACTAGTACACTTAGGTAATTAATGTATATATCTTTTTAGATATTTTTAGCATAGGAGGAAAAGACCGATGACCAGATTCATGACTTCAGCGAACATCTTCCCCCAGGATCCTAGGGCCAAATGATGCCGCCATTAAAGTGGCGACTTCTCGTCGCCGAGATTCGCCAAGTGGACATCGCCAGAGCAGCAGGGGTAAGCAAAAGCTATGTGAACCGCATTGTTAACGGCAAGCAGAAGGCCTCAGCCAAAGTGGCCAAGGCTTTCTGGGATATGGCCGGAATTCCTATAGAGCTCTGGCTCTAGCTAATTTATGAAAAGGTATTTAGACACTGCTGAAAATGTGTTAGCAATTATTATACTCCTGATGGTAATATTAACCACCATATTAACCCCCACATGCTATAGTCCTACCTACCCCGACTATGGCAGCGCTTATGAGGCCAAGATAGACTCCGAGATATACTCCGACTACATCTCCAGATCCCCTCCTTGACCTTCCTGGCTCTTTCAAAGAGCTTTTTCTTGACAGGTGTGTTACAATGGATATAGAACGTTTACAAAAAAAATGCCCTGGCGATGCAGATACATCCCAGAGCGTGGCCAGTCAGGGTGCGACTGACGGACATAGCTTAGCACACAATGGCCTGTCAGGACAACTACCCTGGCGGGCTTCTCGCTTTGTGGGGCGTACGGCATCAGTACAACACTTTTACAACACTTCTTTACGGCAATGTTGGATGAAAGACGCCATTGGGGGATAAAAAGCGTAAGTAGCCCATTACTATAGTGCTAGTGTAGACCGCTGCGCCCGTAGCTCAGTGGAATAGAGCACTGGTCTTCGGAACCAGGTGTCGGGGGTTCGAATCCCTTCGGGCGCGCCAAAAAGTAAGAACAGCTAGCGCGTGCACGCTAAATTTGGGCACCAACGTATAGGCGCCTTTTTGTTTCCAATTCAAGCCGTCTAAGTTGATTGTGACAGTCAAGATGAGTAACTTCAATCCCTGGCTGTCTGAAAGAATTGGGCCTTATGGGGATGGCGTTATTAATTATGTTTCTGTTGGAATAAACGAATATGATGGATAGCCAACCAGCTGGCAGCGTCGAAGAAACCGTAGACACGACGGTAAGAGTGGCGATCAAGGGACTCGACAGGTCTCTGCGTGGCCGTGTCCCAAACACCACGCTCCAGCTCGGTGATGCGGTCGGCCAGGTCGGCCATCGTCTTGGGGACAGGGATATCAATGTAGGATTTCCAGAAGGGATAGCTTACATCCTTCTCTGGAATGCGGGGTAATAGTCCGAAGACGACCTTGGCGTGTTGTATGGCTTGCAGCTTTCTGAGTTCAGGTGGGATGGGAGCGCGCCTGCCGAAGGCGTCCGATTCGGCATCCTCTGCGCCTAAAAGCAGATCAGCTGCCCGTAACAGATAGCGTAGCTCAGCCAATGCTGCATCTGAGGCGCGTAGGGCCCATTTAAAGCCGCTCTGCATATCATCGATATGTGAAAGGGTGAAGGTGGCTAAATATTCCACCCCTTCCTGGGGCAAATTGCCCTCGTGAGCGAGATAGGTGGTTAAGAGCTCCTTGGTCTTATGAAAGATAGTCGTTAAGTAGAAGAATTCCAGAAAACCCTCTTTGGCTATAGACATCACCTCACCTCCTCATTGTCAGAGGGTGCTGGGAAACCTCCATCTTCAGTTTCACACTTCTCGGGGTTGATGTCAATATTTGTGCCCTCTGATTACTTGACAATGGTTGACATATGTGATAAATTAATCTTGTTAGACGTCTACTTGGTAGACGTCTAACAAGATGATCACCATGAATGCCATAATATTTGAGACCGCGCCCTTACCAGAACGTTTAAGAGATTTTCTGCTTGCTGAGATCAAAGATGGGCGATACAAGGGCCTGACTAGGCTTCCCAGCGAGGAATCCATCGCTAGAGATCTCAGGGTAAGCCGCCCCACGGTCAGGCTGGCTATGATCCTCCTGGAAAAGGCCGGTTTCATCGTCCGTCAACGCGGCGTGGGCACATTCATCAACCGGAAGGTGCTTGACCTCAACGCTCGTCTCGACGTAGAGAAAGATCTGGCCGATCTACTGCGCGATTGTGGCTATCAACCGGCCGTGCAATCTATTGATTTCAACGTAGAGCAAGCGGGTCCCAAAGCCGCTCAAAAATTGAATATCCCCCCTACTGACGAAGTGTTGAAGATGGCCAAAGTATGGCTGGCTGACGGTAAGCCACTTATCTATGATGTAGATAGAATCCCCACAGCCCTAATCCGTCAAGAGTATGGATACGAGCAACTGAACCAATCTATTTTTCTCTTTTTATCTCAGTGCTGTGGTGAGATCGTACTCTATAACATCACGGAGATCAGGCCATTGGTAGCTGGCGCCGAACTTGCTCAAATCCTCGGCTGCACTCAGGGCGAACTCATTCAAATGTTCGAAGAGGTGGGCTTCAACGGTAAGGATGTGCCCATTATCTACTCCGAAGAGTACTATCTGGATAGGTATCTGCGCTTCAAGATAGTGCGGACCAAGATATAGTCATAGGTGACCCAATTCAATCGCCACTCCGGTTCGTGGCTTCTTAGGAGGTGGTAGCTGAAGTATATCTCTCCCGTAGCGACCAGACCTTTGGAGGACGTCGACTCCCTTAAGGGAAATGGATGCGGTCGTGTCAGGTCTCGCAGGGCATCAAGTGGAACAAACTAAGGAGGTTCAGATGAAGGCGATATTGCTCAAGGTTGGCATCCTGTTCTTGCTCACCACGTTTGTGGTCAGTTGTGCACCGGCTGCTCAGCCACCAACCCCGACGGCTAAGCCAGTGGCGCCATCACCCACGGCTGTCCCTACACCCACGCCTAAGGTGCTCACGCCAGTCCGTTTCCGCCTCGACTGGAAAGTGGGTGCTCAGCATGCCCCGTACTATGTGGCCAAAGAGCTTGGTTATTATCGAGATGTCGGACTAGATGTGACCATAGACGAGGGTTCTGGTTCAGCCGACTCTTCCAAGCTGGTTGGCACAGGCAAGATCGAGTTTGGTATTGTTGATGGTGCAGCTCTCATCACGGCCCGAAGCCAGGAGATTCCGGTAGTTAGCGTGGCCGTGATCTACCAGAAGACGCCCATCTCCCTGTTCTGGCTTAAGGGCAAGCAGAACATAAAGCAGCCCAGTGATCTGAAGGGAAAGACTATCGGCTCCAATCCCAAGAGTGCAACTACCATTGGCCTAGAGGCTCTCCTTACTGCCCAGAAGATCAAGAAGGAGGAGGTAAAGATCATTCCTATCGGGTTTGGGGTGGAGCCATTGTTAGCCGGGCAGGTGGAGACGATGATGGGCTTCACGAACTCTGAACCAGTGACCATCCGCCATAAAGGCATGGATATCGATGAACTCCTGGTTGCCGACTATGGTGTGAAGCTCTATGGTTTGACGCTGACGACCAATGAGCAGATTCTGAAGGATAAGCCAGATCTAGTTAAAGGCTTCGTTCAAGCCTCACTGAAAGGCTGGCAATACGCCTTTCAAAATCCCGAGAAGACCATCGATATCTTCTTGAAAGCGCGTCCTGAAGCCGATCGCAAGCTGGAGATGGATACTTTGAAGGCGACCCTGCCTATCGTCGAGAGCGAGGCGACGAAGAAGAATGGGCTAGGCTGGCAGGAAGCTGGGATATGGAAGGAGGCTCAAGATACCCTCTTTAATCTAGGCGTCATCGCCAAGAAGACCGATGTGGACAGAATGTTCAGCAATGCGGCCTTGAAGTGAATTCGGCTGGTGGTGAGTAATCCCCGGGCGTCATCCGGGGGTTACTCACCTATCAAGTAATCAAAGATTGTGCGAGCGAAGAGGAATTATGCGACAGGCTGTTGATTGTCTCATCAAGAATGCTCAGGTTATCACTCTTAATAGTCAACGGGAATTCCTGGAAAACGGGGCCATCGCCATCGCTGGCGGACGCATCGTTGCGGTCGGACCATCCGCGTCGTTGGAGGCGTGTTGTGAACCCAACACGGTAATCGATGCTAGTGGATTAGTGGCCCTGTCGGGACTTGTCAACGTTCACGCTCATACCCATTCTACCCTGACACGGGGCACGGCTGATGACGCACCGCTCCTAACCTGGTTGAAAGAACACGCTGAGCCAGAACAGCGATCTGTAACCGATGAAGAGTGTTACTGGGCAGCGTTGCTGGCCTTTGCGGAGATGCTCAAGTCGGGTACTACCTGTGTTTTGGACATGAGCCTTTGGCCGCGGGCCGGATTAGAGGCAGCCAGACGGTCTGGCATACGTTGCACCTTGGCTCCATATGTGGCCGATGGCTTGGATTTTGGGGTCAAGTTAGAGGACAATGTAACGTTGGTAAGCGAGCTTTCAGGAGGGGACGGCTTGCACAGAGCCTGGTTTGGCCTACATTCTATCCTTAGCTGTTCCCCGGAGCAGATCAGACGTGCTGCCGAATTGGCCGAGCAAAGTGGTGTGGGTATCCACATACATGCCAACGAAGTGGAATGGGAGGGCAAACTCGCTCAGGAACGCTTCGGACAGCGTCCTGTTGAGTATCTCCACAGTCTAGGGGCCTTAGGATTGCGCACAGTGTTGGCCCATTGTGTCTGGTTGAGCGAGTCAGAGATGGAGCTCCTGGCCAAAACAGGCACTCACGTAGCGCACTGTCCTACAAGCAACGCTAAGCTGGGTAGTGGTGTAGCACCCATCGTCGAGCTGCGCAGACGGGGAGTAAATGTGGGCTTAGCTACCGATGGGGCCAGAGCCAATAATAATCTGGATATGCTCGAGGAGATGAAGGTCGCCTCTTTGCTGCAAAGGGTGCATAACCTAGATCCCACCATCCTGCCTGCCTATGAGGTCCTCGAAATGGCCACCCTGGGTGGGGCTAAATCCCTAGGGTTGGAAAAAGAGACCGGCTCACTTGAGCCGGGAAAATGGGCCGATTTGATCTTGATCGATACGCGGCGTCTTCATCTGACGCCTATCTTTACAGGACAATACTCTAACGTGGTCTCCCATCTCGTCTTTGCGGCCAATGGTGGTGATGTGCACACGGTGATGGTAGGTGGCCGTCTGTTGGTGCGAGACCGACACCTCACCTTTATGGACGAGGAGGAGTTGATGACACGGGCTACCCGATACGGATTCGGACTACTTGACCGGGCAAGAGATGAGCGCCAGGGGGTGGTGGGGAGGCGAGCGGAACGCTTGAAGTATGGGCAATGATAGGACAAGACTTAAGGTCGTTTCTCCAGGCTTATGAGCAAACCCATTCGGATGAGGTCTGGCATATCTACAATGAGGTCGATGCTGATTACACCATTACAGCCTATACCCTTGCCTCGGAAAAAAGTGGATTGGCACCGCTCCTCATCTTTGAAAAGGTAAAAGGTTACGCTATCCCCATCGTCACGAACGTCTTTGGCTCACGCCGGCGCATCGCCTTTCTTCTAGGAGAAGAGAAGCAGATGGCTGCGCACTGGGCCAGAGTCACAGCGACACTGATCAAACCAACGATGATCTCTACCGGTCCAATAAAAGAAGTCATCTGGACCAAAGACAGGGTCGACTTGGGTAAGCTGCCCATATTGCGACACTTCGAGCAAGATGCCGGAAGGTACATTACTTCAGGCGTCGTTGTGGCCAAAGACCCAGATAACAACGTGAGAAATCTCAGTTTTCATCGTCTCCAGGTGAAGGGCGAGAGGCGTCTTGGGGTGAGCTTGCACTCGCGGGGGCATTTATGGGATTATTTCCGACGCAGTGAGGAAGCGGGGAAACCGCTGGAGGTAGCTGTGGTGATTGGTGCTCACCCGGCTGTTCTCCTGGCAGCGGCCAGCAAGGTGGACATGGATACAGATGAGTACGATATAGCAGGGGCATTATTGGGCGAGCCCTTGCAGCTTGTCCCCTGTGAAACGGTGGGTTTGGAGGTGCCCGCCTATGCTGAGATTGTGCTGGAGGGTCGGATACTGCCCCAAATCCGTGAGCCAGAGGGACCATTTGGGGAGTATACCGGCTATGCCACGGGCCGTTCCACGGAGAATGTCCTTGAGGTCGAGTCTATAATGATGCGTCGGCATCCCATCTACCTGGATGTCTGTCCTGGCTTCTCCAGCGACCATCTTCTCCTCGGCCGAGTCCAAAAGGAAGCCGCTGTATGGCAGAAGATGCGGGAGGTATTGCCTGATGTAAAGGCGATCTACTACCCGAAGTCAGGCACCCACTTTCACGCCTACATTGCCCTGGCCAAGAAATTCGAAGGACAGCCTCGGCAGGCTGCCCTGCTCCTTCTGGGACTCGATCCCTATGTCAAACTGATTGTGGTAGTCGACGAGGATATCGACCTTAATAACGAGGAAGAGATGATGTGGGCCTTAGCTACCCGAATGCAGGCGGATAGGGATGTATCCATCCTTTCGGGTGTCATGTGCAACTTGTTGGATCCTTCAAGCACAGGGGGGATGTCGGCCAAGATGATCATTGATGCTACCGCTTCTCTGGATATGGGCGTGGTGAAATGCACCGTTCCTCAAGCGGTTATGGCTCGTGTTCAGTCCGATATAGGTGAGCGTCTGGGACAAACGGGAGAACGGTGATGGGCTATGAGAAATGAGTCCCTGATCAAGATCGAGGACGTCCACAAGACCTACTTCTCGGAAGGTGGAGCCGTCGAGAGCCTACGTGGAATCGACCTGGTCGTGCACGATGGTGAGTTCGTTTCCTTCCTCGGCCCATCCGGGTGTGGCAAATCCACCCTGCTTAAAATTATAGGGGCTATAATTGAGCCGACGCACGGAAGGGTTTTGGTTAAGGGGGAGGATGCGGAGATGGCCAAGCGGAAACGAGCCTTTGGCTTCGTCTTCCAGGACCCGGTGCTGCTCCCCTGGCGAAGCGTCCGAGACAATGTTTGCTTGCCTCTGGAAGTGACTAAGGCTTCGGCCGAGATACGCCATACCAGGCCTATGGAGCTCTTGCAATTGGTGGGCTTGGAGGGTTTCGACGACAAGCTGCCACGCCAACTATCAGGGGGTATGAAACAGCGTGTATCCATTGCGCGGGCTCTTTCCTTCAACCCCTCCATCCTGTTAATGGATGAGCCTTTTGGGGCGCTGGATGAATTCACCCGAGAAAAGATGGGGCTTGAGTTGTTGAATGTCTGGACCAAAACCCAGAAGACGATAATCTTTGTTACGCACAGTATCGCTGAAGCGATCTTCTTATCCGATCGAGTGGTGGTCATGTCGCCACGCCCGGGCGTGATCCGCAGTGTGGTCACCATCAATTTGCCTCGCCCACGCCTGGTGGAAATGGCGCAAACGCTCAAGTTTGTCGAGCTGATTAAGAGGGTAAGAGAAAGTCTAGGTGAAGTCTATGAATAAGGCTGTTGATACGGCCGAGGCTATGCCACAAGCGAAGCCGCTACCAATGATTGACAAGCGCTATATCTATCCCGTCATTTTCTTCTTCTTGTTTATGGCCAGCTGGGAGCTAGCCATCAGGCTCTTCCATATCCCAGCCTTCATCTTGCCTACCCCAAGCGGCATATTCCAGAAGTTCATTGCCACGCGCTCCTTCCTCTGGGAGCATACTTCAGTGACAGTGTATGAATCGGTTTCTGGCTTCATCCTGGCCTGTATAGTGGGGGTGTCTCTAGCTGTATTGGTCACCAGTTCGCAGGTAGTGGAATGGACCGTCTATCCTTATTTTGTGGCTCTCCACACGATACCTATCATTGCTATTGCCCCCCTGCTGATCCTGTGGTTCGGGTTTGGTATGCTCCCAAAGGTGCTCGTTTCAGCCATCATCTCGTTCTTACCGATCCTGATCAATACTATTCGGGGACTCAATGCGGTGGATTACCGTGTGTTGGAGCTAATGGATTCGCTTTCGGCCACACAGTGGGAAATTTTTACCAAGATTCGCTTCCCGGCGGCTTTACCGTTTATTTTTGCCGCCTTCAAGGTGTCGGTGACCACATGTGTTATTGGAGCCGTTGTGGGCGAGTTTATCGGATCGGACACCGGACTCGGCTACTTGATTATTCACGCCACAACCCGCATCGATACCGAGTTACTCTTCGTGGCCATTGCTATCTTGGCTGCCTTAGGCATCTCCCTGTTTCTTCTGGTGAGCCTGGCTGAGCGCTACTTCTTGTCCTGGTATGAGGGCACGACCTCGGTGTGAGGCGGGCACTCTGGCAACCATTGGCGCTGCCCATTCAGGGTCTCCGCTGCATTCAGTACAACTGTTCTAAGCTGTGTCTTATTCTCCTCCAGTTCATCGCTTGCTTAGCGCCGATATTGACGTGGCAGGTACCCCCACCTATACTAGATTATGGTGAAGTGAGTTAGGTAGGTGTGAAACAATGCCGCTTTCGATTGAAGAGCTTCAGCAGGCCATGGCTGAACACCAATATATCGCTGACCGTGCCCTGGCTACGACCGTCTACCTGGCTCAAGCCTTGCAAAAACCGATCTTCCTGGAGGGCGAGGCCGGGGTGGGGAAGACGGAGGTGGCTAAGGTCCTGGCCAAGGTCTTCGATACCAACGTGATCCGCCTCCAGTGTTACGAGGGTATCGATGCGAACCACGCTCTCTATGAATGGAATTACGCTAAGCAGATAATGCGGATCAGGCTGGAAGAGAAAGGTGATAAGCCTAAAGAACATCTGGAAAAGAGCATTTACAGTGAGGAATATCTTATCAAGCGCTCACTCCTTGAGGCGATAACCAGCGATAGCCTCAGGCCACCGGTACTGCTCATTGACGAGATCGATCGCTCCGATGAGGAATTTGAGGCCTTTCTACTAGAGGTGTTATCCGATTTCCAGGTCACCATCCCAGAGATTGGTACCATCGTCGCTAAGAAACCACCTTTTGTCGTCCTAACCTCTAATAGGACGAGAGAGATCCACGATGCCCTGAAGAGACGTTGCCTTTACCTGTGGATCGCTTATCCAACTTTTGAGAGGGAATACGAGATCGTTACTACTAGAATTCCGCTTATCAATGAGAGGCTAGCCGCTCAGGTTTGTCGTTTTATGCAAGCAGTTCGTCTAATGGATTTCTTTAAGCGACCGGGGGTGGCCGAGACGCTTGACTGGGCGCGAGCCTTGCTTGCTCTAAGCGTGGATGAACTGGACAAAGAGACAGTTACTGCTACGCTTGGCTGTCTCTTTAAGTATCGCGAGGATATGCAAAAGATGATGGCTGAATTGGACGCGATACTGGCCAGGGTGTGTGTACCCAGTCTATAGTCTCCCTCCAGGGACAATTAATGGGGATCAAGATGGGGAAGCTGTCAGAAGGTCCTGCTCTGACTCGTCATAAAACCCTCTTGCATAGCATAATTGCCTTCGGCCGGCTGTTGAGAAGGAAAGGAATTGACGTCACAGCCAGCCGTCTTCTTGATGCTTGCCACAGTGTGACCTACATCGATCTCTCGCGTAGAGAAGATTTTTATTATGCCCTGCGGGCCAATCTCGTCTCTCGCTATGAGGACCTAGAGCATTTCGATGAAGCATTCGAGTCGTTCTGGCAAATGCCCTCCTTACACCTTATGGTGGAGAAAAGCTTGGCTGAAGAAGCACTCAACAATGAACCCATCGTTTCTGATGAGGAGAATTTTCAGCAAGAGTTGATGGAGCTGCTCCGACGAGAGGAGGGTGTTGAAGAGTCATTGCCGAGCGATTGGACAGAAGAAAAGAGGGGAGGCTATAGCCCTACAGAGGTTCTGGCCACCAAGGACTTCGGCTCTCTTGGCGACGCTGAGCTGGAGCAGATCAGAGAGGCCATCGCCCACCTTGCCCTCAAGATCGCCACCGTGCTGAGCCGGCGTAGACGACCTTATCCGAGGGGTGCTGAATTCGATCTGAGGCGAACGCTGCGATCTAATCTCCGTTATGGAGGTGAGATGGTAAAACTGTCCAAACGAAGGCGACGCCTGAGGAAGACGAAGATAGTATTGGTCTGCGATGTGAGTGGTTCAATGGATGCCTACAGTCACTTCCTCATCCAATTCGTTTACGGTTTACAAAACCACCTGCGAGGAGTGGAGACCTTTGTCTTGAGCACCAGACTGACCAGAATTACCCATTTATTGCGCGGGCGACCGCTCCGTGACGCCCTGGAATTGATAGCTAAAACGGTGCAGGACTGGTCGGGAGGGACAAAGATTGGGGATTGCCTGCGCGAGTTGAACCACAGCTCTGCTGCCGGGCAGCTCGGCAAGAGGACTATAGTGCTCATCGTGAGTGATGGCTGGGACACAGGCGATATGGACCTCCTGGCAGATGAGATGCGTCGCCTCCAAAAGAGGGTACACAAGGTAATTTGGCTTAATCCCTTGTTGGGAAGTCCGGGTTATAAGCCTATCTGTAAAGGTATGAAGGCAGCCCTGCCCTATGTGGATTATTTCCTGCCTTTACATAACTTAGCGAGCTTACTCGCCTTAGCCAGGACGCTGAAGTCGTTGGCTCAAGTGGCTGCGTAGTGCAGGAATCATGGTCGTGGGCTACAATAGAGCAACTAGATTCACGGTTGGTCGTATGCTATACTGCAGCGTCGGTCGGGCCATCGTGGCTAAAGCCATTCTAGGACCTGCGTCCCGATTGTTTGAGGTTCACCGATGTTGACTACACCCAAAAGCATTGTTGAAGCGTGGAAGTATCGCGAACTGGTCAAGAACCTGGTCATCAGGGATCTGAAGGTACGCTACAAGAGTAGTTTCCTTGGTTTCATCTGGTCATTGCTCAATCCGCTCCTTATGATGCTCGTCTTCACCGCGGTCTTTGGGGTCATGATGCCTGGCAGCGCTGTCGGTAGTTTTCCTGCTCGTTACTTTCCGGTCTTCTTGCTCTGTGCTATCCTACCCTGGAACTGGCTGTCTTCAGCAGTGATGGGCTCGATTCAGAGCATAGTTGGGAACGCTCATTTGATTAAGAAGGTCTACTTCCCCAGGGAGATCTTGCCCACGGCCGTCGTCATTTCCAATATGGTGAATTTCCTTCTGGCTCTAATCGTTTTGTTCCTCATGTTATTGGCCTTTGGGGTAAAGCTGACGATGGTCGCCCTGCTTCTGCCAGTGGTGATCGTCATTCAAATGGTTTTCTTACTCGGTGTAGCTTTCCTTCTCTCAGCCCTGAACGTCTTCTACCGGGATACCGAGGTGATTATGGAAGTGCTGCTGCTGGCCTGGTTCTTTTTGACGCCTATCTTCTATGATATAAAGGTACTTTCCCCCCGATATGAAAGGCTGATGTATATAATCAACCCGATGGCCGCGATTATTTCATCCTATCGGGTTGTCCTGCTTGGTGAGGGATCTCTGCCAGCCTTCGACTTTATGGCCAGAACATTTGTTACGGCCCTGGTCGTTTTGCTCATTGGGTATACTTTCTTCCTCAGGAAGGCTCGTCTATTTGGTGAGGAGTTATGACCACGGCTATTCAGTTCGAGGGTGTATCCAAGAGATTTATCATCCGTCATGAACGAAATCGCTCTTTTCAGGATGTGATGGTGAATCTTTTTCGGCGCAATATCTCCAAGGAGGAGTTCTGGGCCTTACGTGACGTGAGCCTGGAGGTCAAACAGGGGCAAGCCTTTGGTATAGTAGGCCAAAACGGTTCAGGCAAGAGCACAGCCTTGAAGCTGACGACGCGAATCATTGAACCAACGAATGGCCGTGTGACAGTCGATGGCACGGTTTCAGCCCTACTGGAGTTAGGGGCAGGATTTCATCCTGAGCTCAGTGGCCGAGATAATATCTATTTGAATGGATCGCTGCTGGGCATAAGCCGCAAGGAAATGGAGCGTAAATTTGAGTCCATAGTGGAATTTGCCGAGCTGAAGCGTTTTATTGATGTGCCCATAAAACATTACTCGTCAGGTATGTATGTGCGTCTTGGCTTCGCCATCGCTGTAAGCGTGGACCCGGAGATTCTTATCATTGATGAAGTTTTAGCTGTTGGCGATGAGGCCTTTCAAAGGAAGTGTATGGACAAGATAGCGGAGTTCAAGCGCGAAGGCCGCACGATCTTGTTAGTCTCGCACAGCATGGATGCGGTGCGGGCACTATGTGATGTCGCCGCTTGGCTAGACAATGGCGTTTTGAGGGTAGAGGGGAAGACCGATGCAGTCATCGATGCCTATCTGCGCCAGGCCAATGAACAGGAGGCACAGCGTCTCCAGGTATCCGGACGAAGACCGGTTGCCAGGACATGGGATGGTAAGAGATGGGGGTCGGGTGAGATCGAAATCACGGCCGTGGAGTTTCTGGATGCCAATGGTGTGGTTAAGAACGCATTTGTCACTGGAGAGACTATGATAGCCCGTTTGCATTATGTAGCCCATGAACGCCTTGAAGCGCCGGTGTTCGGAGTGGCGATTTATCGTGATAGCGGGGCCCATCTGGCCGGGCCAAATACGAGCACCTCCGGTTACCACATACCCTTTGTGGAGGGTGAAGGAATAGTGGACTGTGTGTTTCAGTCGTTACCGCTGCTGGAGGGAACCTATGAATTTTCAGCCGCTGTTTATGATTCTACCTGCACACATCCTTATGATCACCACGACCGCACCTATACCCTCTTCGTTAGAGCCACGCGCCTAAGCCAGAGATATGGGATGGTATATATGCCCTGTCGTTGGTCACAACATAACGGACGACAACTACCTGAGGAGGAAGGGACCTGATGGCGGAAAAGTCGTGGCCGACGGTCTCCATCGTTGTTGTGAACTATAACGGATTAGAGCATTTAGAGTCTTGCTTTCGGTCGTTGGAGGAGCTTGTTTATCCCCGTGATAGAGTTGAGCTGATTATGGTGGATAATGGCTCTACCGATGGATCGATAGAATATATGCAAAAGCATTTCCCAAAAGTGGTGGTCATTGAGAATGGCGAAAACCTTGGCTTCGCCAGGGGCAACAATGTTGGGGCGCAACAGGCTAGTGGCGAATTCGTCGCCTTCCTCAATAATGATATGCGGGTGGATCCAGATTGGCTGCGACATATGGTAGGGGTTATCCGTCGGGAGGAAGGCATAATCTGTGCGGGGGCAAAGATTTTGGACTGGGGTGGTCATCTGGTCGATTTTGTGGGAGGCAAGATAAATTTTCACGGCCATGGCTTTCAGCTGGACTTTGGGGCCTCTAACAGCGAGCGAAGCTATATGGATGAGCGATTGCTACCCTTCTCATGCGGTGGGGCCATGCTTATTGACCGCCAGATTTTTCTGGAAAGCGGTGGTTTTGATGAGGATTATTTTGCCTTCTTTGAGGATGTAGATCTGGGTTGGCGGCTTTGGCTGCTAGGTTATAAGGTGATCTTTGCTCCAAAAGCGATCGTCTATCATAAACATCATGGTACCTCCCGTAAAATGCCCTTATATCAGCTCCGTGTCCTGTACGAGCGCAATGCCTTGTACACGATTATAAAAAACTATGAACAGCAGAACTTAGATAAAGTTTTACCTCTGTCCCTGTTCTTGCTGATAAAACGGGCATTACTTAATTTCAAAATTGAAGAGAAGGACTGGCTCCTTGATAGTCGGAGGGATGGCCAAGTGGTGACTCAATTGAAAGTGCCCAGGTTAGGGCTCAGCTATTTGATTGGTGCGGAGCAGGTTGTAGCTAATTTACCCAAACTGATGGAGAAGCGAGAGTCCATTCAGCAGATGAGAAAACGCACCGATGAGGAGATCTTTGAGTTGTTCCATTTCAAGTTGACTGACCCGATCTTCCCAGGACAGTCCTATGTTAAGTTCCAGGATACTTTGGTCAATACGCTTGGCCTGCCGGCCGTATTCACAAAACCGCTACCTTGCCGGGTGCTCATCGTGTCACACGATGTGGTGGGTCCTAATATGGCCGGACCGGGGATGCGTTATTGGGAGATAGCCAAGGCTCTCAGCCGAGAATTCGAGGTAACCCTAGCCTGTCCCGGAGAGCCGCGGTTAAGCAGTCCGAATTTTCGGGTTAAGGGTTACTCTCGTTCTGATGAGAAGACGCTGATTCATCTGGTCAATAGCGCTGATGTCGTTCTCGCCTTTGGCTATTTACTGCACGAGCTGCCTCTCCTGGGGAACTTAGGTAAACCGCTCATCGTTGACATCTATGTCCCCTTCATTTTAGAGAATCTGGAGATTCATTCGCAGCTATCGTTGCCGGACCAGAATGAGACGAATGATAAGTACCTGCGTATTCTTAACAACCAGCTGCGTCTGGGTGATTTTTATATCTGTGCGAGCGAGAGGCAGCGCGACTTTTGGTTGGGCATGCTGGCAGCTAACGGACGGATCAACCCCTCCAACTATGCTGAAGATAAGAGTATGCGTTCCCTTATTGACGTTGTTCCCATCGGTATGCCGGCTGAGCCTCCTCAGCACCGCAAACAGGTCTTGAAGGGGGTATACCCGAACATCTCTTCGAATGATAAGGTCATTATTTGGGCTGGGGGGATTTGGGATTGGTTTGATCCCCTGACATTGATTCAGGCCGTAGCCAGGATCACTCGGCACAGAGATGACGTGAAGCTATTTTTCATGGGCACACAGCACATGGATCCTTCGATCGTCCCCGAGATGCATATGAGTTCGAGAGCGATTCGACTCAGTCAGGAGCTAGGACTCTATGACAAGCACGTTTTCTTTAACCGGTGGGTGCCTTATGAGGAGCGTGAGAATTACCTCCTTGAAGCCGATATCGGTACGAGTCTACACTTCGACTATGTTGAAACCCGCTTCGCCTTTCGGACACGGCTCATTGATTATATTTGGGCTGGTTTGCCTATCCTTACTACCAGGGGCGATTATCTGAGCGACCTTGTGGAAGAGGAGGGGTTGGGTCGGCTCGTCGATCCAGGGGATGTGGAGCAATTGGTCGCTGTCCTGACCGAAATGTTGGACACTCCAGACCTGCGCGAGAAGTATCGGGCTAATTTTGAGCGGGTGGCGGCAAGGTTCACCTGGGATAAAGCGGTCGAGCCATTGGCGCGCTTCCTGCGTAACCCTCAGCGGGCACCGGACCGGGCAAACTATGAGCTGAACCTGGCTCTCAATACGCCTGAGAGCCTAGCAAGCGTTGTCCCCACGCCGTTGTGGCAGCTGCCACTTAAGGCCTGGCAGCGCTATCGGAGCAGTGGGCTGGCGGCCCTCTGGCAGGAGATCAGGCAATACATTCTCTGGCGATTAGAGCGGTAGACTGATCCACTTATCATCATTACTACTTTGGTAGAAAGCTTTCTCCCTTATCTAGAAGGCCATCTTGTCTTTGGCCTTGCCAGAGACTGGAAAGCAATGGTCCCAGTAAGAGGATGCCGGTTAGCCCTGTAATGGTTAGTCCTATCTTAAATGAAGGCGGATCGAAAACAAACTCTACGCGGTGGATGCCCTTCTCTAAGTAGACAGCCCGCAGCAAATAATCGGCTCTGTAGATTTTCGTCTCCACTCCATCAACGAACGCTCTCCAACCCGGATAATACATGTCCCCAAGGATAAGGAGGCCACTCCTCTCCGCCGTCGCTTCGAGGTACACTCTGTCGGCATTATAAGTGATGACTTGCACCATAGAGTCAGGTCCAGGGAATGGCTCATTGTCTCCTCGTGAAGGCGGCTCTTCTTCTAAGATGACCGTTTGGCCTGGGTCGAACTGGGGATCGGTTAATCTGGTGAGGATAGCTGGCTTATCGCCGATGATCTCAGCGTGATGGACAATGAAGGCGCGTGGAAAATAATTCTGGTTAAGATAAATATATATCTCTTTGGCAAAAACAAGTTGCAGCCTGTCACCCAGTTTTCTAGCGCTATGGGTTTCTCTAGTAGCTGTGTCGGAGGGATTATGCTGTACGCTGGCGGTAGGGAGTGGTTGACTGGAGAGCACATATTTGACGTTTAGTAAGTCGAGTAATGGTGAGGTAAGCGAACGGTATGCGCTGAGATTTTTTATCCTACCACTCCAATAGGCATAACCACGATCATTCTCGATGAGGTTGCGAAATTCCAAATAGCGTTTTGGAAGGAAGGAGTCGTAGCCCTGACTGTCGGCAATCTTGTAGACCATAGCGGTGTTTGAGGCTAAGGGGGCCGACAGCAGTTCATCACCATACCTGACGATGCGATATGGGCTAGGGTCGGCAGAGAGAAAGCGGGTAGATTCTGTCTCAAAATAAGCCAACCTCTTATCAATTGAAGGATTGTATCTCATTCCTGAACTGAACAGATCGACCACCAGCAACGTAAGGGCGAGGATGGCAAATCTGTTAGGCCTGATCACTCCCTTGGCCAAGGTGGCCAGAAGGGTGATCGTGGCCATCAGGAAAGAGAGGCTAAGAAGAATCTTGTTCACAACGTAGGGACGAACAGAGCCAGGATTAAGCGGAAGCCAGCCTCGAACGATGGCTATCTCCAGGATCATTAACCCGGTTATCACAAGGATGGCTGGGAGCAACCCGAAGAAGACGATCCCTACCCCTCGCTTCCTAGAGGCGTTGATCAGGTAATCTGCTCCCAAACCGGCCAGGATAGCCATAGAAAAGACGTACAGATACAAAAATCGCTGGGGGGCCCTGAAGCTGCTGAACATCGGGACAGCGACCTGCATCACCTTGAATAGGGGCGTCGCCAGGGCTAGTGCCAGGGAGAATATGGCTAAGATGGAGAAGAATAGGGTATATCGATCTCTTCGAGCAAACAGGGCCGTTGTGGCCAAAAAGAGCGGTAGAATCCCCACATAGCCGGCGTATTCGGTGTAATTCCCCTTCCCATAATAGTTATTGTCGATCGGATTTCCCCAAAAGTCAGGAACGACGAAGGTGATCAAGTGCTCTACGGGTAAGGCACCCCCTGCTAACCACTCTTTACTCTCGTGCTCTCTAGAGATGTACTGTCTAAGTTCCAGGGTTGGTAGGAGCTGGGCAGCGGCCAGGGCAAAGCCAACTATAAGGGGTAAGGAGGCGATAAGGATAAGACGGACCATATCCTTTGGCCGTTTATTTAATGCCATAATATAGGATAGGCGGAAGAGAAGGTAGAGAGACAGGGCGATGATAGCGTAATAGGCGTATTGAGGGTGACCGGCGAAGATTTGGGTGGCTAGAACGACTCCGGCCAGCAGGGCATACCTGATCTTACCATCTCGGAAGGCCAATTCGACGAAAAGGAAAAGGAGTGGTAGCCAGATGGCTGTACTCAGGATGGTGGCAAACTCCGCCCAGGCGACGAGGACACCGCTGAACATAAATACAACCCCGCCCACCAGGGCCGCCAGCTGACCTGTTCCCAGCTTTCTAAGGTACAGATAGGTGAAGAGACCAGCCAGAAAGATGTGTAGAAGTATCTGATAGGTATAAGCGAGCGGCGTGGGGAGAAGGAGGAAGATTACATTCAGGGGATAAAAGACTGCGCTCTGGGGGTTGGCTAGAAAGGGGGTACCAGCAAAGATATAAGGATTCCATAGGGGTAGCACGCCACCTTTGAGGGACTCGGCCAGGAAGTGGCGCCACGGGTAGTATTGGAGGATAGGGTCTGAAAGGAGAGAGTTCCAAACGCTCCTGTGGCCTTGATAGTAGTGCCACGGATTAAGGAGACAGAGTATGTCAGCCGGCAAGAGGACCTCACTATGGATGACCACCCGCCAGAAGAAGGAGAGGGTTAAGCCGCCCAGCAGTAGCGATGGGAATAATTTAAGTAAATTATTAGAAGATAGCTTCATCTTTTTATTCTTTAGAGAGGTCTCCTAGCCTTACTCTATCCTCGTGTATCTGATGCGTAACAGGTTGAGTTGATGGTAGTTTTACACTGTTCGGGGCTGAAGTCAATGTTTTTGCCCTGGATGTAGATAGCCCATACTAAAATCGATTCTGGTCAAAGCAATGTCCTGGCCAATTGTGCAGAAGCGAACAAATCCAGGCCCCTGCCAAAGGGGCTGTTTTGCGTTTTATGGGTTGATGTCCTATAATATTAGTGATACTAGCATCGCTAAGGAAGGGTATATGGAGGAAGGTTACGAGGAGCGCGAGCCCCAACAGGTTAAGGGAGCGTCTATTCAGCCTCAGAAGATAAGGGAAGAAGAGGGGTACGAGGCGATTGAGACCGACCCTCAGACCGTTGAACTGACGCAGGAAGGGGAACTCGATGCGGGTCCTGACTACGGCGAAGGGGCGACAGGGCCTATTCCGGAGGATAGGGCCGATCTGGAGGTTCAGGAGAAAGTAGTTCCTGCCCGGACGGTTGGCGATGTTGTAGTATCGGTCGATGAACCAGTGGCTGAGGAGGTATCAAGCCCAGCTGCGATGCTACCCTCTGAGATGGCCTCCCGTTCGATGGAGAGCCTGATGCATGAGGTGACGGAGCAATATCGGAGCCCTCGCCGTGGTGATATTCTGGAGGGTACGATAGTGCGGGTGGATAAGGATGGGATTTTAGTTAATATAGGTACTAAGTCTGAGGGCATTATTCCCGCCTATGAGATTCAGAGCTTCACCCCAGAGGAGCAAGCGCAGATTCGTGTTGGTTCAGAGATACTGGTTTATGTTTTCAATCCCGAGGATCAGAATGGGCATGTAGTTATATCGCTAATGCGAGCGAGAGCTGAGAGGAGCTGGCGCAACGTCCAAAAACACATGGCCCAGGGTGACATTATTGAGGCTGAGGTGATCGACTACAATAAGGGTGGGCTTATCGTCAATGTAGATAATATCCGGGGCTTCGTGCCAATGTCGCAGGTGGTAGGTCTTCGGCAGAATATGGGCGCGGAGGTCGAGATCGAGAGCAAATTGGGTGCTATGGTTGGTCAACGGATACCTCTGAAGATCCTGGAGGTAAACCGCCGACGTAGCCGCTTGATCCTGTCAGAGCGGGCAGCAATCCAGGAGAGGCGTAGCCAGCGTAAGGAGCAGTTGCTCGCTGAGTTGCGGGAGGGGGAGATTCGACGTGGTAAGGTGAGCAGTATCTGCGATTTTGGCGCTTTTATCGACCTTGGTGGCGCCGATGGTTTAGTTCACCTGTCAGAGCTCTCCTGGAGCCCAGTGGCCCATCCCAGCAGTGTGCTTCGGGTCGGTGAAGAGGTCGATGTTTATGTACTTGGTGTTGACCGAGAAAAAAAGAGGATTGCTTTAAGTCTGCGGCGTATCCAGCCTGAGCCATGGGCGAGGGTCTCTGAGAAGTACAACGTGGGCGATCTGCTCGAGGTTACCATCACCAAGCTGGCCAATTTTGGGGCCTTTGCCAGGCTTGAGAATGGGATCGAGGGGTTGATCCACATTAGTGAATTGGCTGATGGACGGGTAGTCCATCCCCGAAATATAGTGAAGGAAGGAGATTGTCTGTCAGCCCGGATCATTCGTCTGGATCCCGCCCGCCGGCGCATCGGCTTGAGCCTGCGACAGGCTCGTGAGGAAGCGGTTGGGGTGGAGATCCGAGAGCCGGTAGCTGTCAAAGCTACAGAACAGGCGCTTGGTGAGGTTGAGGAACAGCATGCGATCGTTGAAGAGGTATCGCAAACAATGGAGGATGTGGCGGAATAAGGTGTCTCTCCTTCGCTGTGGTCGGAGACAGGTGTGCAGCAATGAACGTGGAGAGGTTGATCTACAAGTGATCCAGTCAGGTGGGTGTGCGGCACGATTTTTGTCCGGCTGGCTGTGAGATGGCCTAGAGGGGGTTGTTAGGGTGCCTGCTGATCGATTTGATAAATTCACCGAAAGAGCGCGTAGGGTATTGACACTGGCCCAAGAGGAAGCGCAGCGTTTCAACCACAATTATATTGGTACAGAGCACCTTCTCCTTGGCTTGGTCAGAGAGGGAGAGGGTGTAGCGGCTAAGGTTTTGGCCAACATGGGGGTCGAGCTAAATAAGGTCCGGTCGGCTGTGGAGTTCATCATCGGTCGTGGTGATCGGATGGTAGTGGGTGAGATCGGCTTGACGCCTCGGGCGAAGAAGGTTATTGAGTTGGCTGTTGATGAAGCACGTCGGTTGAATCACCACTATATTGGTACTGAGCACCTGCTTCTCGGTTTGGTCCGAGAGGGGGAGGGGATCGCTGCTGGAGTCTTGGAGAGTCTGGGCGTGAGTTTGGAAAAGGTGCGTGCCCAGGTTATACAAGTCTTGAGTCAGAGCTCGCTGTATGCTCAGCAAGAGACTCGCCAAACAAGTCGTACACCAACCATTGATCAGATGGGCATCGATCTTACCGCGGCGGCGCGTGCCGGTAAGTTGGATCCGGTTATTGGTCGTCAGAAGGAGATAGAGCGGGTAATTCAAATCCTCTCCCGACGCACTAAGAACAACCCTGCCCTCATCGGTGAACCGGGCGTGGGTAAGACGGCCATTGTGGAGGGGCTGGCTCAGAGAATTGTAGCCGGCGATGTGCCCGAAACACTCTTGGGCAAGCGTCTCTTGACCCTTGATGTAGGGGCATTAGTGGCGGGCACAAAGTATCGCGGTGAGTTTGAGGAGCGTCTGAAAAAGATTATTGAGGAGATAAAGACAGCCAGCAATTGTGTGATGTTTATAGACGAGCTGCACACCCTGGTCGGAGCTGGTGCGGCTGAAGGGGCAGTTGACGCCGCTAATATCCTTAAGCCGTCATTGGCCCGTGGTGAGCTCCAATGCATTGGAGCGACAACTTTGGATGATTATCGTAAATATGTAGAACGTGATGCAGCCTTAGAGCGGCGTTTCCAACCGGTTATGGTTGAAGAGCCGACGGTGGAGCAGACGATTGAAATATTGATGGGCATCAGAGAGAGATATGAAGCTCATCATCACTTGAGAATCAGCGATGAAGCTATAAAGGCAGCGGCAGATCTGGCGGCCAGATATATTACTGATCGGTTTCTGCCGGATAAAGCTATTGATCTGATGGATGAGGCGGCCTCCCGTGTGCGCTTGCAGATGTCGGCGACACCACCTAGTCTAAGGGAAGCAATGCGTGGCCTGGAAGCGGTTCAGAAGGAGAAGGAAGCGGCTATCGCCGCTCAACAATACGAGTTGGCAGCAGAACTACGTGACCGGGAAATGAAGCTGCGAGAGAAGATTGAGAAGGTAGAGTCCGGTTGGCAGGAGACACAAGTGGCAGATAGGCCGCTAGTGACCGAAGAACACATTGCTGAGGTGGCCTCCATGTGGACGGGCATTCCAGTAACGCGTATCGCCCGAGAGGAGTCGACCAGGCTGTTGCAGATGGAGGAAGGGCTGCATCGTCGCATCGTTGGACAGGATGAGGCAATAACCACTGTCTCTCGCGCTGTCAGACGGGCACGGGCTGGCTTGAAAGATCCACGACGCCCAATTGGCTCCTTCATTTTCCTTGGCCCTACAGGCGTAGGCAAGACGGAGCTGGTGAAGGCTCTAGCCGAATTCATGTTCGGCAGCGAAGATGCCATGATCAAAATAGACATGTCCGAATTTATGGAGCGTCATTCTGTAGCTCGCTTGGTCGGAGCGCCACCAGGTTACGTGGGTTACGATGAGGGTGGGCAGCTTACGGAAGCGGTGCGACGAAGGTCCTACTCGGTGATCCTGCTAGATGAGATCGAGAAGGCTCACCCGGAGGTCTTCAATATGCTCTTACAGATTATGGAGGATGGTAACCTGACCGATGCCAAGGGACGCCGTGTCGATTTCCGCAATACAGTCATTATTATGACCTCCAATGTGGGAGCGGAGCTCCTGAGGCGGGATACAGGGATTGGCTTTGCAGTGCCTAAAGAGGAAACTAAGGCGGCTGAGGCGGAGTATCAGAAGATGAAAGAGAAGGTCTTGGGTGAATTGAAGAAGACCTTCCGGCCAGAATTCCTCAATAGGATTGATGCGGTAGTCGTCTTTCGGGCGTTAACGCGAGAGCAGGTGCGAGCTATCGTTGATCTGATGTTGAAGCGCGTCCAGGCTCAGCTCAGTGGGCAGCAAATAACTTTAGAAGTGTCCGATAAGGCCAAGGATTACCTGGCAGAGAAGGGCTACGATCCTCAGTTTGGAGCCCGCCCATTACGACGCGTAATTCAGAATACGGTGGAGGATCCGTTGGCCGAGGCTCTACTCGAAGGTCGCTTCCATCCAGGGGACACGATTCGTATCTACCTGGACGACGGCGAGCTAAAAATGGAGTCGAAATCTCTAGTACCTGCCTAACCGTGTACATCTTGAGACTGGATAACGCTATTGGGGGAGGTTCAAAACTCCCCTTTTGTTTTATGATATGAGAACTGGCCTATCTGTGGCGATCCTCTCACCTTCTAGGATGATGGAGCAACCGGTGGCGGTTAGGGAGAAGTTCCCAAGTGATTTTACGGCTGGATAATCCTGAGATTGGGAGAGGCAGGGGATGTGCCCTACCTGTGGGGCAAAGGGCGTCATGTCTGGTTTTTAGCGGAAGTTGGAGGAAGCGGAGGTCTTCCCCATGACATGTATGGCACTTTTCTTGAGAGAGACTGTTACCCGCTTCCCCGGCCTCAAGCCTAACCTTTGATAGGCATGGCTGGGCAATTCTATCTCGAGGTCATAATCTGAGGAGAGGGGAGGATCTTCCCCCAAGGCGAAGAGCAGGGTATAGCTGCTGCTATGAGGAACTTCCTCGACGATCCGACCCTCCAACTGATTCTCCTTTATGGCTGAACGCTCTGGACGATCGGGACGAATCAACATCACCTCCTCCGGCCGGATGCAGAACTCGACCTGCTCCCCCACAGAGAAGGGAAAATAAGGGGAGATGAGGGAGAACCGTTCGGCTTGAATGGTCAATTGATCTTGGCTAGCCGAGGTGACGACGCCTGGAAATATATTCTTAGTATTAGTAAATTCGGCTATTTCTCGGCTATGGGGGTGGGAGAAGATCTCTTCCCCTGTGCCTAATTGCTTGATTCGTCCATTCAGCAGAATGGCGATCCTATCTCCTAGGGTAAAGGCCTCTTCGAAGTCATGGGTGACGTGTACCGTCGTCGTTTTAAGGTGGCGATGAACTCTTTTCAGCTCCACCCAGAGGCCTCCTTGCGTGTTCGGATCAAGGGCCGAGAGGGGCTCATCCATCAGCAGCAGCCTGGGTCCCACGATCAGAGCCCTGGCCAAAGCTACCCTCTGCTTCTCCCCACCACTCAGGTTCTGCGGCCAGCGATCCAGAAGATGGTCTATGCCCAATAGTTCAGCTATTTGCCGCACTTTGGGTGTGACTTCTGTCGGCACTGTCCGCCGCATGCGTAGTCCGAAGGAGATATTTCTTTCCACAGTCATATGGGGAAAGAGGGCATAATCCTGGGGTACGTAGCTGATCCCGCGCGCTTCTGGGGGTAGGGTGGTAACACGCTGATTCTCAAGCAGGATCTCCCCCGTTTGGGGCAGACGAAGTCCGGCAATGCACTCTAACAACACCGTTTTACCTGCACCTGTTGGTCCTATGATGACTAGATATTCCCCCGGTTTGATGCTCAGATGAACATCTTGAAGGGAGAAGTTTCCCAGAGCCAACCCCAGGTTCCTGATCTCGATCATTCTATGCGGTAGCTCTCCCCACCTACATATCTGAGAATGATTAAGGCCATAGCCGCTACAGTGATGAGGACATATACCAGGGCCACTGCCTGTTCAACGTTGGCCGAGGACAGACTAAGGAATATGGCGATCGACATTATCTCTGTCTTCATCTTGGTTGCTCCTACGAAGGTAACCGTTGCTCCAAACTCACCCATCGCCCTGGCCCAGGTGAGCACCAGTGCAGCCAAAAGGCCGTTCTTGGCCAGGGGCAGAGTAACAGCGAAGAAGGCTCGTGTCTGGCTACAGCCTAAGGTTCGGGCCACGTTCTCATAACGAGGGCCAATGCTATCGAAGGTCGCTTTCATCATTCGCACCGCAAAAGAGCTTACCACAGCAAACTGGGCCAGGATGATACCCGGCTGCTCAAAGACGAAGCGCAACCCACTCCTCTCTATGGCTGTCCCCATAGGTGTATTGAAAAAGACCAGTAAGGCGACGCCTAAGCTGATGGGGGGGAGCACAAGTGGTATATCAAGAAGGACATCAACTATATGCTTGCCCCAGAAGGTGTAGCGAGAGAGGGTGTAGGCCGCCGGTATGGCCAGGGTGATGGAGAGGATAGTACTCAGTGTGGCTGTGATCACGCTCAGCTTAATGGCGAAGGCCAGCTCCGGGGAGGCGAGGATGGTCCGGATGGTCTGCGGGTTTGTGTACCAAGCCATCGATAGCAGGAGCGCGACGATGAAAGCCCCCAGGAAGACCAGCGAGCCAACCGTTGCCAGGGTGAAGAGTCTCCTCCCAATCACGCCCTGATTTACCCTGGCTATCTCCTGAGCCCTAATAGGCTGCGCTTGGTGCATAGCGGCGTGCCTCCGCCAAATTAGTGATATAACCGTGTTTGGCAAAGATTTCCTTGCCCTCCTCTGAGCTCAGAAAATCAGCCAGGCGCTCAGCTTCTAGACGGTCCTTGGTGAATTTGGATATGGCCACTGGGACGGTGCCGATCTTAACCACATTATCGGGAGGAAGGGTGATGGACTCATAATCGTGAGGATGCCAGGCTGCAAAGACGGTCCAGCCGATCACGGCATCCACCTTCCTTAGCTTGATAAGGGTAGCTACATCTTCGCAGCTCTTGGCTTGAGTGACGATGTTCTTTTCGATGGCCGCCCGCAGTCCAGCTCTATCGAAGATCTCCAAGGCGAAGCTGCCTAGGCAGACGGTCTCTGGATTGGCGATGCCTACTCGGACCCCAGGCCTGGTCAAATCTGCTAGCCCCTTGATGCCCAGCGGGTTACCCTTCGGCACGCCAATGGATGGTATTAAATAGGCAATAACTCTCCGTGTACTGGGATCGACCACACCCTTCTTCTCGGCTGTATCCATAAAATCCTGCGTACCGGGGATATAGAGGTCTCCCTTTTTGCTCAGGATCATCTGGGAGAGCACTGTCCCAGAACCGCCGAAGGTGAGCTCCACCTTCGTGCCCGTCTTGTTCTCGAAGGTCTGCGCGGCCTCCTCCAGGGCTGGCTTGGAGGCTGCCCCAGCGAAGACAACGATTGTCTTGCCTGTCGAAGGCGCGGTGGTTGCCTCGATGGGCGACCCAGTCGATGGCCGCTGTATCTCGCTTGGGTTATCGACCTTCGGCGTGCCACAAGCGGTAACCGTTAGAGCGAAGCCTAAGAGAATCATGCTAAACACCGTTCCTACCCAGACTATTTTTCTCATCTATAAATGCCTCCGAAACAATCAATATCAAAAAAGCCAACCATCTCAGAAATGGGATGGTTGGCTTTTTTGTTTATGAGCACGTTGATAACCAGTCAAGTAAAATCTGGCTGAACGGCTCCACCAAGCATCTCCTTTCCAAGCACGAGGAGGCAGGGTCGTTTCCTCCCCTACCCGAGAATGAGGCCGAAGCCTCAAACCACCATTTCGGCGAACGATCTACTCAGCCATGGCCCAAGGGACTTAAGGCTGGAAGACTCGGAGATGACCGTATTCGATTGTCATGACGATTATAGTCATTATGCGGCAGATGTGTCAAGCACACTATGCTATAATAGGCGCGTTCCTTACCTTATTTATGGAAGGTGAATAAACATCGCTTATGGATAATGAAAAGAGAATGTCCGTCATCGAGCACCTCGAGGAATTGCGCCACCGGCTGATCTTCTGTCTCATCGCTCTGGCTATCACGACCGCTTTTAGCCTCTTTTTCGCTACTCAGGTCTTCGACCTGCTCCTACGCCCGGCACCGGCCGGATTCAAACCCATCTATACCGAGATGACTGAGATGTTCATCACCTATTTCAAGGTGGCCCTGTTCACTGGTGCTGGCCTGGCCATGCCGGTTTTTGTTTATCATTTCATTCGCTTTATTGCTCCAGCACTTATGCCCCAGGAGAGGAGATACACCCTGTCCCTGTTACCTGCCGTCCTCCTTTGCTTTTTTAGTGGAGCAGCCTTCGCTTATTTCGTTCTCCTTCCCTACGCCATCAGATACCTGCTCACCTTCAGCGGCATCGCTGAGCCATTCATAAAGATCGGTAACTATATTTCCTTCGCCACCCTTATCCTTTTCTGGATGGGAGTTGGCTTTGAGACTCCTCTGGTTATGTATTTTTTGGCTAAGATTGGCGTGGTAAGTGCACGTAAGTTCGCCTCTTTCCGTAAATATGCCTTCCTTGGTGTCTTTATCCTGGCAGCGATTATCACCCCCACCCCGGATCCTTTCAACCAAAGCCTGGTCGCCATACCTCTTTATCTGCTCTTTGAGATAGGCATTTTGTTAGCCAAGCTGGCGTAAAGGAGGAGGCCAAGGAGATGGGAACGAAGCGATTGTCGAGGCGCCAGGATAAAAGAACGCCTGGGCTGGGCGATAGAGCCCAGACAGGCTGGAACTGGAGTGTGGCAGGACTTCGCGCGGGGTCGTATGTATTGGATTGGCCCCATCAGGATGATCTACACCTTAGCTGATCGGACGGCCGATGGGAGGGCGTTGAACATCTGGCGAGAGTTCCCTGATACCTATCAAGATTGATAAGGAAGTAGGTTCCCATGAAAGGGAGAGACGATTTGTGCTTTGATGCTAGGTTTAAGCAGAACCTGGAACGGCCGGAGCGTTATCAAGAGTTGCAGCCGGATAGATTGCTAGTGAAAATGAGCCTGGGCTCAGGTGAAGGGGTGGTGGATCTCGGCTGCGGTACCGGATTCTTCGCCATCGCCGCGGCGCATATCATCGGCAAAGGTGGCCAGGTGCTGGCGGTTGATGCTAATCTGGAGATGCTGGAGGAAGTGAAGAAACGTTGTCTCGAGGAGGGACTGACTAATATTGAGACGATTCAAGCAGATGTTTTGGCCACAGGTTTGCTTTCGGGGCAGGCTGATGTGGTCATCCTGGCTCACATCTTGCACGAGGTTGAGGATAAGATAGCACTCCTGCAGGAAAGCGCTCGTCTGTTACGCCTGGGTGGTCGTGCCTTCATCGTGGATTACGATAAGAAAGAGCGTCCGGCGTCGGACTCGCTCTACGATGTTGGTCCACCGCTTCATATCAGGGTGGCCAGGGAGGAGCTACCCTCGCTAGTGGAGAGGGCCGGCTTACGTTTGACGGCCCTCATTGATGTTCCACCGGTGCGCTATGCTGCGGTATGTAGGAAGGGTACCTCCAAGCCAAAATGATGCGGTTAATCTTTATGGGAACACCGCAGTTCGCAGTGCCCATTCTGTGTGCTTTAATCAACGAAGGTTATGAGATTGCCGCGGTAGTGACCCAGCCGGATAGACCGGTCGGTCGCTATCGCCGGGTCGAACCACCCCCAGTTAAGGAGATCGCCCTCCGCCACAATCTGCCAGTCTTGCAGCCGGCCTCTCTCCGCGAGCCAGGGGTAGCGGAACGGTTGGCCGAGCTACAGCCAGAGGTCATCATCGTCGCCGCCTTTGGTCATATTCTACCGCCACCTATACTGCAGCTTCCTCCCCTTGGCTGCTTGAATGTACATCCCTCGTTGCTGCCCAAGCAGCGTGGTGCCTCGCCCATTGCCGGGGCCATTCTCGATGGCGAGGAGGAAACCGGTGTGACCATAATGTTGATGGACGAGGGAATGGATACAGGTCTCATCCTGGCCCAGGAAAAGATACCACTGCTGGCCGAGGATACGGCCCAGTCACTGGGAGAACGTTTGGCCTGCTTGGGAGCCACTCAGCTGTTGGCTACCCTACCACGCTGGGCTGCTGGACAAATCATCCCCCAACCTCAGGCTGAGATGGCGGCAACCTATACTGCCCAGTTGCGGATAGAGGATGGTCACCTTGATTGGCGATTGCCGGCCGAACAGCTTTGGCGACAATGTCGGGCCTACTTCCCTTGGCCAGGCAGTTATACCTTCTGGCAGGGTAAGAGACTAAAGCTGCGACGCGTGCGCCCAGACGGGCCTTGGCCGAATGGGGATCAGCCTGGTCGGGTTTTGCTGCGCCGTACTGAACAGCCTCCGGGCCTTCTTTTGGGCGTGGTCGCTGGTCAGGGTACCCTGATCATCGAAGAATTGCAACTTGAGGGTAAACGCTCTATGACAGCGACTGAATTTCTGCGTGGTCACCCTGCCATTGTTGGCACGCTCTTGTCCTGAGTCTCGCAAGAGGCACCTCCGAGATTTCCTTAGCAAGAACAGATTTGCTATAATTGGGATGAGGATACGGGAAGTTATGGTTACGGAGGCTTCCTATCTTGACCTAAGACAAGCGGTCGAGAGGCTCAAACGGCATATCTCGATACCAGCCGAGAGGACGGCCAGGCCAGCGCTTATCCTTATCAGTGGGTTACCGGGCACGGGTAAGTCTCACCTTAGCCGTGAGATTGCCCGGCAGATGCCTTGCCTCATCATCGAGACTGACTTCGTTCGGAAACTTCTCTTTCGGCATCCCGGTTATACCGGTCCGGAGAGCCGCTTCGTTTATCAGGTTAGCCAGGTCCTGATGGCCGATCTGCTGGCTGAGGGGGTGAACATCATCTTCGATGCCACCAATCTACTGGAGAGGAAGCGGGAGGCGCTCTATCATCTGGCCGAACAGATGAAGGTCAACCTGGTGATCGTGCGGACGGTAGCCCCACCTGAGGTAGTGAGGAGACGTTTACAGCAGAGGACAGCTGGGCTGAGCGAAGCGGATCTCTCTGATGCGGATTGGCCCGTCTACGAGCGCTTTCAGGAACGCGAAGAGAGGATCGTCCGTTCGCACCTAGTCATTGATACCTCTCAGGACCTGGTCCCAGCTGTACAGAAGATTGTGCGACTGGCCCGTCGCTAATTTCTGTAGATAGGCGAAACGGCGGGACTCATAAGAGACCATAAGGATGTTAGGTAATGAGACAATTGAATCTGTTTGAGAAGGACGAAATTATAACGGGAGCTCCGGCCAAGGCAGCAAACCACTCATACCGTCATTGCCTTAAAGGCAAGTTTGCTGGCCTACTGCATGAAGAACTCCGATTAGCAAATTTGGTCTCCTACGTAGGAAATAAGGGCATACCTGTTCTTCGGCTTTATCGATACAAAGAAGCTTTTGCCTTCCGCTTTGTGGAAGAGTTTATTTCACGCTTTGGTTTGTGCGAAAAGGACTACATTTTCGATCCTTTTTGTGGGATGGGAACAACGTTGTTTGCGGCTTCTCAAAAAGGTATCCCCTCTATTGGCGTGGACAAACTTCCTATCGCTGTATTTGTTGCTCAGACACTGCCACTGTTCTACACGCTAGAACCTGGGCAAATTAAAGAGACCTTTGAGAAGTTGAGGACCAAGGTCCTGCAAGCACCTCCTGCTGTCATCGCTCTGGATGTTACCATTATGAAAGTAGCCTTCCCTCCTGATACGCTGCTGGCACTGCGAAAATGGAAAACGGTGATAGACGATTTGGAATCGCCTCTCAGGGATGTTTTCCTGCTTTTGTTCCTTTCCATATTGGAGCCGTGCAGTTATACGTCCAAAGATGGTCAGTTCTTGCGCTTGATTCGAGAAAAAAAGGTCGCCGATACGGAAGAGGCGCTTCAGGGAAAAGTTTATGAAGCTGAAAGAGACATCCGATTGGTCAAGGAGATCAGATGGAAGCAACCGGTTCAGTCACCGGCCGTTTATCTTGGGGACACTCGTAACCTCAGTGACATAGCCTTTGAATGTCAACCAACAGCTATTATTACATCTCCACCTTATGCCAATCGCTATGATTATACACGCACATACTCCTTGGAGCTTTGCTTTCATTTTGTCCGAAACTTCGCCGAATTGAAAGATCTACGATTCAGTATCCTTCGTTCACACATCGAATCAAAAGTGGACTCTCGGGAAAAACCGCCTCACCGAGCTGTAAGCGAAGTTGTAGATATTCTCAGAGAAAGGGGAAAGGCACTCAATAATCCGCGAATTCCAGACATGCTGACAGGCTATTTTGTGGACATGCAAAGGGTGATTACGGAATGGGCGTGGGTTTTGGGACCGGGAGCAAGGGTCGCTATGGTCGTCGATAATGTAAGGTTCGAGGGTGAGTCGTTGCCCGTTGATCTTGTGCTTTCGGATATGGCGGAGGAAGCGGGTTTCCAAGTTGAGGAGATCATCGTCGCTCGCTACAAGGGCAACAGTTCCCAGCAGATGGGGAAATACGGCCGAGTGCCGGTTCGAGAAAGTATCGTGATATGGAGGAAGCCCTGAAGAAGAAACCCCTTATGAAATCAAGTGGAGATTACGGGGCGTGGTCTCTGGACCAACTCACAAAAAGCGAGTTCTTCCATCAGAAACTCCACGAGTGGGGGCTGCTGGTAGTGGCAGCCGAAATAGAGAGGATCAAAGGCGAAACTCTGGATTGGGATTTGAGTCTGTTGGGAATAGCAAAACGGGCATGGGACAAGGTTATTCATCGCGGGATCAAGCCGGTAATTGTTTTTGCACATCCCTCCATCTTGAAAAGCGTATTTGGCTCTGTAGGATACTACCGGATGCTGGCAATGGTATCGCAGAAGTCGATGAATAGGGTAGGGCTTTCAGTTGCCTGCTACGAGGCTGGTAAAGATAATCCTGATGATGCAACTGCCTTAGCTATCGTCAGACACCTGAATCAGATAATCAGCCGCCTCGTCGAACTTGATGAGAAGATCGATGCTCGTGAGTTCGATCTATGGCGAGGAATGGCAGCAGGCTCACAAGCTCAGGGGTCTTGGCAGAATACAAAGGGAAACAGGGTTGAAGTCATCGTCAAAGGAATTCTACAGCGAAGACTTCTGGAGAAGGGAGTTGTGTCGGACGAGAAAGAAGATGGGTTAAGAATGCAGTTGAAAGACGGGCGAGTCGTTATATTCGCCGATGAACCTGATGTGGCAATTTACCAAGACAACAAAATCTGGGCGGCAGTTGAAATCAAAGGCGGCATAGACACCGCTGGCGTCTTAGAGCGAGTTGGTGCCGCTATCAAAAGTCTCCGCCGAGCCGGAGAGGAGAACCATCAATCTATCACAATTCTCATTCTTCAAGGAGTATCAGTCACACAAAAGGCAAGACACGACTTGGAGATCAATCGTGATGCTGTAAACTATTGGTTTACTATAGAGGATGTTTTGGAAAATGAAAGTAAGCGCGGAGAAGTCTTTGATCCTCTCGGTATCTGAAAGAGGATTCTAGGGTACTACCCTGTATAACTTCGCCCCTTCTTCCAAAGGGAGAAGCGATGGGAGAATAAGGGTACCCCAATGAAGAAGAGATTCGGAGATTGACTTTTCTGCGTGTCCTCAGATAGAACTAAGGAGGTTTTTAGCCGATGAGTGATCCTATAATCGTCAGCGATGCTACCTTTGACAGTGAAGTCCTCCAGTCAACCACACCGGTCCTGGTCGATTTTTGGGCGGCATGGTGTAATCCCTGCCGTATGATCGCTCCCATACTGGAGGAGATCGCTGCTGAATACGATGGCCAGATCAAGGTGGCCAAGCTGGATGTTGATGCCAATCGCCATGTACCCCGCCGCTTCGGGGTGATGAGCATTCCCACCCTAATCCTTTTTAAAGAAGGTAAGGCTGTCGAGCGCCTGGTTGGCTATATGCCAAAGGCGAGTCTGCTAAGCACTCTTGCCCAGCACCTCTAACATCTCTTGAGCGTGGGGCGCTCGCCCCAAGGACTCACGCGCTTCGGCCACTACGAAAAGCGAGCCGGTGACGCAGATCAGGTCATGCTCGTCGGCCATATCAAGCGCTACGTCTAAAGCCGCTTGGACGTCCTCTACTACCCGAATTTGACAGCCATATTTGGCCCCTTCCTGTTGTAGCAGCTGGGGGTCAGCTGCTCTTGGGTGCTTAGATTGAGTGGTGATAATCAACTCGGCCGCCGGGGCCAAGGCTCTGATGATACCGGGGATGTCTTTGCCAGCTGAGGTGCCCAGAATCAGGATGAGTCGCTTGTAGTGCAGTCCTTCCTGTAAAGCGGCCAGCAGTTTTTCGGCTGAGTCGGCGTTGTGGGCGCCATCTAGAACAAGCAACGGTCTCCAGGAAACGACCTCTAATCGACCTGGCCAGATGACCTGACGCAGCCCCTGGCGAATGCTCAAAGCGTCTATCGTAAGGCCATATTCGCGCAATAACTCCAGCGCAGCCACGGCCGTCGTGGCGTTAACCAGCTGGTGCCGGCCTAATAGGGGAATCTCCAGACCCTTATGTTCTCCGAAGGGCCCCTGCACATCGAAAGATTGGAGCCGACCCTCCTTCCAATCATACTGCCCAGCCCTTGCTTCCCAGCGCCAGTCCTGGCCTATGAGGAAGAGTCGGGCCTTACGGGCGTGGCAGGTCTCCTCAAGCACGGCGAGCACCTCTGGCCTCTGAGGGGCACTGACCACTAGACCGTTATCCTTGATAATGCCAGCCTTCTCAGCGGCAATTTGAGGCAGGGTATCTCCTAAGATAGGAACATGGTCGAGGCTGATCGAAGTGATGATGGAGACGAGGGGTCGTAAGACGTTGGTCGCGTCAAGCCGTCCACCCATCCCAACCTCGATGACGGCGAAGTCGACGGCCTCAGTAGCGAAGTAGGTGAAAGCCAGGGCCGTGCTCACCTCGAAGGTAGTCAGTCGCCCTAAATCGGGGCAATCGGAGTGCACCTGATCTACCAGCGGTCTCATCTGAGAGATGATGGTGCTCAGTCGATGGCCTGGGATAGGATGCTGATTGGTCCTGATCCTTTCCCGAAAGGAGTGGAGATGAGGAGAGGTATAAAGGGCCACCTTATAGCCAGCAGCCTCCATGACAGAGGCAATCATTGCTGCTGTGGAACCTTTACCCTTGGTTCCGGCGATATGAATGGACTGGTAATGATGCTGAGGGTTGCCTAAGAGATTCAGAAGATGCTCGGTGCGCTCTAGATTGCAGGCGGGGGCACCGTAGAGCTGAACAGTGGTTCTCTCATAGTCGGTGAAGCTGTAAATGTAATTGAGCGCCTCCTCATAATTCATTAATGACCCTACTTCTCTGCTCTCTAATTCTCATCGAACTCGAGCGCTCTGCGATTTACTTTTAGCCATGGAATCCAACCAGCGATGCGCGGATCCAGTCCGCAGGCCGCTAACCTCTCAGGATCACCGACCATAAGCGCTTCGATCTCCTGCGGGGTTAGGTCAAGTTTGCACAGGACAGCGTAGGGATCACGCACTAGCTGGTCCCTAAATAGCAAATCCGTGGCCGCCTTGTGCAGGATGAACATGGCCGTCTCTTTGCTCACGCCGCTTCCCTCGGGTATAGTCTCACCGATTCCGCCTCATTATAGCATGAGGCACTTGGTCGAGCCATATTAGGAAACCCTCGGCTCTTGTCCTCAGATTTGAACCTCGATCCAGTGCTGCTCTTTAGCACTTCTATATATGGCGTCGCAGATCAAGACGGCTGCATGTCCATCAGCGAAGGTGGGATAGGTTGGCTGAGCTGGCTTCTGGAAACTGCCCTGGCACAAATGACGGTACACGTCCTCAAAGAGCAAGCGGAAGGTCTCGGCATATCCAGTGGCCTGGCCGCTCACCAGCTCCTCGTTGGCCCTCGTCTTGTGACCAAGGGCGAGACGATTGGGCATCTCCGAATCCCACCAAAGGGAGCCATCAGAGCCGTCCACCTGAAAGAAGAGCCTGTTCTTACGTCCGCTGCTGATCTCGGATACGGTAAGGGCTCCCAGTGCTCCACTCCCGAAGGAGAGGAGGGCACTGGCGTAATCCTCGGAGGTAACCTGCGCCGTCTCAAACCCAGTCTGAGGAGGGTTGAGGGGTTTCTGGCGTGTGGGGAAGAAGGTGCCCATATGGGACATCACTGCCTGGGGGCGAAACCCACTGATATGACTGACGAGATCCACCCAATGCGAGCCAATCTCAGTTATGGCGCGCATCGGCCCGGCCAGTTCCGGTATGAAGCGCCAGCCCCAGGGCGTTTCTGGAAGGTGGAATTCTTGCAGGTATGAGCCGTGAATAAGATGTACCTTTCCCAGCTCACCCTTCTGTACCTTTTCCCCAGCCGTTTGACACGCTGGATAGTAGCGAATATTGAAGCAGACTGCGTTCAGTAAGCCCTTCTGTGAGGCCAGGTCGTTCAGGGCGGCCGATTCGGTTGGATCAGCGGTGAGAGGCTTCTCGCAGACGACATGTCTCCCACGCTCCAGGCAGTCCTTTACTATAGGATAATGGAGGGCGGGTGGGGTACAGACATGGACGATATCAACCCGCTCGTTGTCTAAGAGCTTCCTATAATCTCCATAACCTTGGGGCACCCCCAGGGCTTCTGCCCGGCGGGTGGCCCGCTCTGGATCGGAGCTGGCCAGAGCCACCACCGGTTGGCCTAAGGCGCGCAAGGCACGCACGTGGACGCTACCGATATGACCGGCACCAATTACAGCTACTCTCAATTCATGGGCCACAGATAATCATCCCTCCTGTGTGGAATTATTTCTCTAAGCGGCTATCATCGAGTCTCGATCAGCGCTTAATTTAACCTATCGGCGGCTAAATAACAAGCGCATCGCTCACGATCTTTCCCTCCGACTGAGCCGGGGCTGGGATGCCCAACAGGTGGGTGATAGTGGGAGTCACGTCCACTGTCCAGGGTGGCATGGGAAGGCGATGGCCTCGCCTTATCCCCGGCCCAGCCATCACCAGGACGGCCTGCACCGAACATCCACTGTACCTGGCTGTGGGCAGGTAGCAATGATGCATTCCGCAGGCCAGGCGCTGCACTCGGCCACCATGGCGACCCCACACCTGTTGATGTATCGGCTCAAAGCCAGTCTCGGGGATGAGGGCCAGATCGAAGGGTCCAACTGAATGGATAGTGCTATTAGTGGAATATTTCGGTGCAAGGTAATAGACGATATCGCCGACCCTATCTCCCCACTGCCCCAGGAAGCTGGCCTCTTCAGTGCGTAAAGCCAGCGCCACCGGGCACTCGCCCGTTTCTGGGTCCCGCATCGAGTAAAGAGCCTTTATGGCCTCAGTGCGCACTCGCTCATACTCCTCCCCAGGCTCCACGATGCCCTGGGGGCCTCGTCCCTTGAGGTTCACCCAGATGTTCTGGGCCAGGGGGTGATCGCCGAGCACCACCTTGCTCTTCGCCCAATCCAGCACCAGTCGTCCCTTCTCCTCCTTGTAAACGAGCAGCCCGGCCTCGACGAGAGGCTTTCCCACCCAGACCATTTTCACTGCTGGTATGGCTCCGTGGTCGGAGAGGACCACTTTTAGCGTCTCTTCATCAGCGCAGCTACCCAGGATCTCCCCCACCATCTGGTCCAGCACCTTGTACTCCTGGCGAAATCTCTCCCAGGCCTCGTCAGCCCGCTGGAGATCATAAAGGGCCCAATCGGGACAGATCTCGTTCTGAATCTCGTGGTAGAGCCCATCCGGGGCATGAAGCTGGACAAACAGGAGGTCCCAGGGATGCTTCTGCGCCAGATAGCGCGTCATGGCCGCTATCCCCGCCGCCTGGTGCGGAATGGACGTGGGCTCATACACCGGACAGATGACCGGCACCTTTGGGGTTAGCTCCTCCTCTTCCCCCACCTGCTCACCACTCTCTAGGGCCAGCATCTCCTCAATCAACTCCTCCCCTACCCCCTCCGGATAGGCCCAGCCCTGAGCATTGAAGACCACCGTCCGCTGTAGGCTCACCCTCCTCCCATCAGACGATAACTCCTCCAGATGTATCTTGAACTTGCCCCGCACCGGGGCATAGGGCGTCTCAAAGTCAGCACGAAGCCACTCGCTCCACTCCCCTACCTTGAGAACACCAAGAGCCTTCTCCGCATCCTTCTCCCTGGAGATAAGCACCCGATCATATCCCCCACCTTGAGCGCCCAGGAGGAGGAGAAGATGATAGATCAGCTTCTCCCCGGAGGCGGGGTCACCTACCCTCCAGCGCCCCTCCTTGTCCGCCCAGAGCCCCACCGAGCGAGGCACCATAAGTTCCCCATCCAGGGGTGGACGAGAGGAGGAGGGAAGATTGTGCCAGCCAGCAGCCGGAGCAAGGTTGAGCGGGATAGGACCACGTGGATTATCTCTGATCCCGGCCAGTATGGACTCGGGAGATGGGGAATCAGGCACCTCATCATCTCCCGCAACGTAGCGATTGGGATAACTCAGCCTCGACAGCACGGAGGAGTAGGGGCCAGAGCCGTCAACCACGATGCCCTTCTTGATGTTGGGTGGCCAGCCACCGGGATAGTTGACCAGGATACATCTCTTGCCCGCCCGTTCCGCTGCCTGCCAGATGTACTCAGCCCGCGATAACTGGTTGAGGTTATCCTTGGCCCTGTTGGGGAACTTGGGGAAGATGTTCTCGCTGAAGTCGTGAATCTGGTCGAAAGGCTCACCGGGCAAATGGACGCCGAAGGTGTTGTTGCCGTGGGTGCCCGTCCAGGCGCCGGTAGCCAGGGAGGTCCAGTTGGTCGGTGTATCCACGGGTGGGGAGGAGTACATGGGTGAGAAGACCCCCTCAGCCATCAAACGCTTGATGGCCGGCATATTGCCCTCAGCCACGAACTTTTCCACCATCTCTGGCATCAGCGCATCCAGTCCGATGAGGATGACCCTCTTGGCCTTCCCGAAAAGCATAATTGATTCCTCCTAATACTTTAGTATATGCCCTCATCCCCCTGCCCCCTTCTCCCGCAAGGCGGGAGAAGGGGGAGAATAGAGGTTTGGGGATACCCCAAGCCCCAGCAGAGGGGCTTTGCCCCTCTGCACACCCCGTCCTCCTTCGGCGGACTTCGAGGAGGGGGTTACCCCTTTCTGGACTACCTCTCTCTTTCCCCCTACTCCTCCAGGAGATCATAAAGCACCGTGCCGGCGCTTTGCGCTGGTGGCTTGAAGCCAAGCAAGAATGAGAGTGTGGGCACGAAATCTACCAGTCGCATCAGTCCGTAGCGCTGATAATCACGCTCATAACCCCTCTTTATGCCAGGACCGGCCATAATCAGGACGGCCAGATTGGAGGACAGACTTGTCTCAGCTGTCGGCACCTGAGGCCCATGATTGGCGCTGAGAGGAGCCACATCGATTGTGCCCGCCGTCGGTCTGCCCCAACCGAAGCCCTGATTGAAGACAAAGATCACGTCTCCGGCCCTCTCCCCCCAGAAACCAATTAGAGGGGCATCTTTTTTCTTCAAGGCCAGGGCTATAGCCCTTTTGCCTGTCTGCGGCTCTCGCCAGTTGTAGAGGAGATCGATGATCTCTTCCTGTACCTTCTCATAGTCCTCCGCTGAGACTATCCCCTGAGGTTCCCGGCCCTTGAGGTTGACGCATATCTGGAGTGCACCGTGCGGGTAGGCACGTGATCTGGTCCAATCGATGCCCAGTGGACGGTATGGATCTCCCCGGAAGACTGTAAGCCCACTTTCGGCCAGGAGTTTCAGTGTGCTGCATACCCGGATGTTAGGGGAGTTGCCATGGTCGGAGATGACGGCTATGTAAGTCTGTTCGTCAGCCATTTTCAGGAAGGCGCCGACCATTTCATCAGCCCCCTGGTAGGAACGGCGGCGGAAATCCAGGCACCTCTGGGCCTCAGCCGGATCGTAGGCTGGCGAGGCAGGGTCACTGGCGGCCAGCCAGCGATGCTCGGCGGAGTCGGTCCAGTGCCAGTGGCTATAATAAAGATCCCAATGCCCATTCAAGTATTCGGCCACCCTGGCGTGCCACATCGCCTGATAACGTACCTCCTCGATGACAGCGTCCTCCTCCTCTCGTGTACGAGGCTCTTTCAGGACAGGATGCTCGAAATACGGCCCGACCTTCGCGATCAATTCCTCTGCCAGTCCTGAAGGGTGGGTGAAGCCAGCAGTTGGGTAGACTTCCGAGCGCAACAAACGGAGTTCCCGGCCGTCGGGGGAGAGGTGAAGGAGCTTGAAGCGAAAAGAGCCGCCCTCTCTTCGGCCATTGAGTTCAAACCGCTTGAAAAACCAGGGGCTCCAATCGCCCACTTTCAGATCGGCCGCAGGGTGACTGCTATCATTCCCCTCATAGAGGAGAAGGCGATCATATCCCTGACCCTGAGAGTTTAGCACAAGGGCGTGAAACACCGCCTCACTGGCAGAGACCGCTGCTGTCGAGGCGTGTATCCTCCCTTCTATAACAGCTGTCTCCAGGTCTGCCCCATCCTCTACAGCGCCGACCTGCTGGGCCAAATCAAAACCCCAGGGCACCCCTCTCTCCGTTTTGCCCGTAAGCGCTGGGTGTTGTGGGGAGACGATGATGGTCGTCTCCAGGGGCCGTTTGTTAGAGGCGAAATGCTCATTTTTGGTCTGGGTCAGGGTCACATTGATGGCCTTCGGTCCAGCTGCTGCGGTAGTATACTCTGCACCTGGGATCATCTGTCGCGAAACAAGCCCCTTGTCCAAGGGGGCAACGACGTAGCCATTGGTGATCCGAGGGGGCCATGATCCTGGGTAGGCGATCACCAGGCTTCGTAGACCGGCCTGCTCGGCTACCCCCCAGATGGTTTCGGCCATAATGGCGCGAGAATCAAAGGTGGAAAGTGAAACCCGAGCCGCAGGATCAGCAGGGGAGCGATCGTTCCAATTGCCAGCGCCGTGTGTGCCCGGCCAGGCGCCGGTGGCGATGGTGGCCCAGTTGGTCGGTGTATAAGCTGGAATACAGGGCATCGCCTTATTAGTTGCGCCCATCTCCATCAGGCGCTTCATGTTGGGCAGCGCTCCCTCGGCGGCGAACCGCTTCACCCAGGGAAGACTGATCGAATCGAGTCCGATGACGATGGCCTTCTTTTTCATACTCATTTGCTCCTATGGGTAATTATGAGGAGAAGGATCTATTCCTGTTTAGGCCCCACTGAGCGGGGAATTCCCCGCTCAGTGGGGGCCATTCTTAGGAGTGAAGCCTGGGGTCTCACCCCTGATGTCTGTCCCTATTGCTGCCGGACTACTTCTCTTCAGCCAGCAGCTTGTTGGCCTTTATGGTGAGCTCCTTCGCTGCCTCCGCAGGGCTCTTCGTCAGGGTGACTACCGCTTCTGATGTGCTGTCTACATAGTTGCGAATCTCCGCTGAGGCGGCCAGGTTGGGCATCTCTCGCTTGCCGTAGCGGGTTATCTCGAAGGCGGCCCTAAACACAGGGTTAGATTCCAGGAAGGCCTTATATTTCGGGTCTTCCCGAGCCGATAGGCGAACAGGCAGGAATCCAGCAGCCATGGCCCATTCGGCGGTCACCTCTCGACTGGTAAAGAATTTTAGGAACTCCCAGGCAGCCAGTTGCTTCTCCGGCGTGCTCTTGAAGACGACGACGCTGGGGCCGAAGGTCACTGTGGCCTTGTCTTTGTTGTCTGCTGCCTGTGGGATCAGGGCTACGCTCCACTTGAACTTATCCTTAATGGCATTCCGGAAGAAGGGGATGTTCGTCGCCGTGCGGATGCAGAAGGCTGTCTTGCCAGCGGCGAAGTCATTTGCATCGTCGCCGATAGTCGGAGTGATCTTGACCGCATAGCCATAACCACCCTTGACAATCGTCTCCAACAGTTGGAAGGCCTTCAACCCGGCTGGCTGGTCGTAAAGGGATGTTCTCCAATCGTCGCTGAACACCTTGCCCCCATAGGAGTAGATTATGGCATGGGTGATGGAGGCGTTGGGGGAGATAGCGATGCCGCTCTTACCCAGTTTCTCCTTCACAGCCTTTGAGGCGGCCAGAAACTCGTCCCAGGTGGTGGGGGGTATGGGGCTGACCCCAGCCTGCTTCAGCATATCCTCATTGTAGTACATCACCAGGTTACTGATAGTGAAGGGGAAACCGAGGAGTTTGTTCCCCAGGCGAGGGAAGGTCACTCTTTGGATGGTGAGGGGGAAGAAATCATCCATGCTCTCCTTAGGGAGACCGTACTTCTTACTGGCGACGTAGTCCTCGAGGGGTAACACTACCCCGGCCTTGGCGTAGTTGGCGATGTTGTTCTCGTACGCCACTGCTACATCGGGCAGGCTACCAGCCTGGGTAGCGGCCATCAGTTTCTGCGCGATTTGGTTGAAGTTGCCGGCATATTCCGCCTTAATTTTGATGTTCGGATACTTTTTCTGGAACTCATCAATGATCTTCTGCTGGGCCTTCTCTGTCGCTCCAGCGAAGGTGTGCCAATAGACGATCTCCACCGGTCCCTTCAGCTCTACCAGATCTACTGGGTTAGCTGGGGTGGGAGTGACAGCCGCTGGTTTGGTTGGTGTCGCGGCGGCTACAGGCGCCTTTGTCGGTGTCGGAGCCGGCGCGGCTGGGGCACAGCCGATGGCCAGCACTACGAATAGGACAACCAAAGTGATGCTGAGAAATCTCTTCATTTTTCTCTTTTTCCCTCCGTCAGTTTTTTAATTCTCTAAAGTTGCAAACTCGCCTTGACTCAGACATGGGGGTGGTCGGCCCCTCGTCATTAAGTGAGTCACGTCTACAAATTTCCCTTATATACCGTCCTCCTCCTTACATCCAGGGAGCTTGAAATTAAGATCCGACGACCTGGTCCAGCAATCACATCCCCGATGCTACTTCTCCCCAGGGTTGGACCAGGGGCATTTGCTGCCTCACCTGGGCTAAGAGCCATCGTCTTCTAGGCATGTCTGAGGGTAGGGTGAGCATGGGGGAGTAGAGGAAGGTCGAGAGGGCCAGGGCTGCTGGCCCTACCGCGGCCACGTCTGGCCCAAAGCTGGTGGGGACTATTTGTACGTCCCCCTCAGAGCCTCGCAGAGAACGGCTCTGGGCTGTCTGTTTTGCTGCTTGAAGAAATGCCGAGCTATTCAAGGCTATCCGTCCGCTGATGATGATAGCCTCAGGGTCGAAAAGGTTCAGGGCATTGGCAATGGCCATGCCCAGATATTGGCCAGCCCGCTCCATGATGCTCAGGGCCAGTTTATCCCCTTTGTTGGCTGCCTCAACTACTACGGGGGCTGATATCTGCTCCAACCGACCACCGACCAGCTGGTGGATCAGAGTATCCGGGTTCTTCGCCGCTGCCTCCGCTCCCTCTCTGGCGATAGCCACTCCAGAGGCCAGGGCATTTAGACATCCCCGATGGCCATAAGGGCAAGGTGGTCCATTTTCCTGGAGGATTAAGTGTCCTATTTGCCCGGCTGCATAGGTAGTACCCCGATAAATCTGGCGATCAATGATGAGTCCAGATTCGATGCTGGCTCCCACGAAGATCATCAGGAGGTTACCAACGTCACGGCTTCGCCCAAACCAGGCTTCAGCCAGGGCCATCGTCCGCACGCTGTTATCAACAACGACCGGCAAGCTCAACGTCCTCTCCAATTCTTGTCTGATCGGTACCTCTTGCCAACCAATCTCGGGCATTATTTTGATCGTTCCTTTTTCCGGATCGACTATGCCCATCGCGCCGACGCCGAGTCCAAGTATCTGGGAGGGGTTGATCTCGCCCTTGTTTATGAGGTGTTGGAACCCTTCCGCTATTCTTGGCAGCACCGCTTCAGGGGTGGCCCCTCCTTCAGGACGGAAGCTCGTTTGCTGTAATATATTGGCCTTCAGATCAGCGATGGCCACCGAGGAGGCCCTCGCTCCTATATGTACTGATCCAACGTAGCCTCCAGTGGGGTTCAGGTCCAGGAGGACCTTCTTCCGCCCGCTCCCCTTCTCGTTGTCATCAGCGACGCTCCCCTTTTGTATTACCAGGCTGTTAGCGATGAGCTCTGCGGTGATATTAGTGATGGTGGCCGGCGTCAGCCTGGTTATCTGGCCAATGTCTCGGCGGGATAAGGGGCCATAACGGAGCAGTACCTGGAGAACGGTACTGCGGTTTAACCTTTTCAGTTGAGGTAGGTTGCGTCCTAGAAGAGGCGTCATCTTCCGATTCTAAGGTATCGCTGCGAAATTAATTAAATTAATTGATTTAATTAAACTGTAGCATGGGGAAAACTCTTTTGTCAATAGCCTTCAGCAAGTCTCGCCTTGTCGCTTGCTGGAGACCAGACCAGGTGCTATACTTACTGAGGAATGGCACAAGTGATTTATATAAGTGATGTGGCACGGCATGTGGGAGAAGAGGTGACCATTCGGGGGTGGGTTTACAACAAGCGCTCGAGTGGCAAGATTCAATTCATCCTCATCCGTGATGGTACGGGTATCATTCAGGGGGTCGTGTTCCAGGACGATGTCTCCACAGGGGTGTTCAAGAAGGCGGACCGGCTGACTCAGGAATCGTCCCTACTGGCCACCGGTACGGTACGAGAGGATCGACGAGCACCAGGTGGCTATGAGTTATCCATCACGGATCTCGAGATCATCCAGATAGCCCAAGATTACCCTATTGGCCCTAAGGAGCACGGTGTAGACTTCCTTATGAGCCACCGTCACCTCTGGTTGCGTTCGGCACGGCAGCAGGCCATTCTGACCGTCAGGGCGGAGGTCATCAGAGCCTGTCATGAGTTCCTGGATAACCATGGCTTCATCTTGATCGATGCGCCTATTCTCACCCCCGCTGCTTGTGAGGGAACGACTACTCTCTTCCAAACCGACTACTTTGGGGAGAAGGCTTATCTGACCCAGAGCGGACAGCTCTACAACGAGGCTGCCTGTATGGCCTTCGGACGAGTCTATTGTTTCGGCCCTACCTTCCGGGCCGAGAAATCCAAGACGCGTCGGCACCTTATGGAGTTCTGGATGATTGAACCGGAGATGGCTTATGCCAATCAAGAGGAGAATATGCGGCTTCAGGAAGAGTTCGTCTGCTACATTGTCCAAACCGTTCTCCAAAGGAGACGCCGGGAACTAGAAGTCTTGGGGCGCAACATCGATCCCCTGCTGAAGGTAGAATCGCCCTTCCCTCGCCTCTCCTATGATGAGGCGCTGGAGGTTCTTAAACGCCACGGTGTGGAGATTGTCTGGGGAGAGGACTTCGGTGGGCAGGATGAGACAGTCCTGTCCCAGCAATTTGAAAAGCCGGTCTTCATCCACAGCTACCCGCTGCGGTATAAGGCCTTCTACATGCAGCCAGATCCGACGCGTCCGGAGGTGGCCCTTTGCGCCGATCTGCTGGCCACGGAGGGTTATGGAGAAATCATCGGTGGCGGACAGCGCCTAGACGATTTAGAGCTTCTAGAGAGGCGGATGGAAGAGCACCATCTTCCTCGCGAAGCCTACGAGTGGTACCTGGACCTTCGTCGTTATGGCTCAGTACCTCACTCTGGTTTCGGTATGGGGATCGAAAGGACGGTGGCCTGGATCTGTGGATTAGACCATATACGGGAAACGATCCCCTTCCCCAGGATGCTCTATAGGATGTATCCATAAGCGAGAGGGATTCGAAGAAGCCGCTGTTCAGGAGGAATACGAATGCGGATCAGTCGTGAGCAAGTTGAGCACGTGGCCCACCTGGCCCGTCTAGGCCTTACCGAATCTGAGAAGGAGAGGTTCAGTGAGCAACTCTCCACGATCTTGGAGAGCATGGAGATCTTGCGCCAGGTCGATACCAAGGCCATCCCGCCGACGGCCCAAGTTATTCCTCTCTTGAACGTGATGCGGGATGATGAGGCTTGCCCGTCTCTCCCCAGAGAGCAGATCCTGGCTAATGCTCCTCGTCTTGAGGAGGATTACATTCGGATTATGGCTGTACTGGAGGAGTAGATCAGCGCGGTACGATGGATCTGAGTAAATTGACCATTCATGAGGCCTATGACTTACTGTGTCGCAGACAGACATCCTCAAGGGAATTGACTCGCTTTTTCCTGGAGCGAATAGAGCACGAAAATGCCCGATTGGGAGCATATCTGACCCTGACACCGGAAGTGGCTCTGGAGCAAGCCACCCAGGCTGATGCCCTTATCGCCCAGGGCGATGGTGGGCCGCTTAGTGGTGTACCTGGCGCGATCAAAGACAACATTTGTGCAGCGGGCGTTCGTACCACCTGCGCCTCTCGAATTCTGTCGAACTTTACGCCCCCCTATGATGCGAATGTGATCGAACGACTGAAGGCTGCAGGCATGGTCATGCTTGGTAAGACCAATATGGACGAGTTTGCCATGGGGTCTTCTACAGAGAATTCAGCCTTTTTCCCGACGCGGAATCCATGGGATACTGAGCGAGTGCCTGGGGGCAGCAGTGGTGGCTCGGCAGCGGCTGTCACCGCTGGACTGGCCGTATATGCCCTTGGTTCTGATACCGGCGGCTCGGTTCGTCTACCAGCCAGCTTCTGCGGCTTAGTGGGGCTCAAGCCAACCTATGGCCGTGTCTCTCGCTATGGTCTGGTCGCCTTCGCCTCTTCCTTCGATCAGATCGGTCCATTGACGAAGGATGTCACCGATTGTGCTCTGCTGATGAACATTATCGCCGGCTATGACCGGCGCGATTCCACCTCGTTGAATGCACCGGTGCCGGATTATACAGCTGATCTTGTCCCTGAGATCAAGGGACTCAGGATTGGTATACCTAAGGAATATTTTGTGAGTGGCATGCAACCGGCCGTGGAGAAAGTTATGCGTCAGGCCTTGGCTACCCTGGCTGACCTCGGCGCTGAGATGGAGGAGACGTCATTGCCCCACACTGAATACGCCACGGCCGCCTACTATATTATCGCCCCGTCTGAGGCCAGCGCCAACCTGGCTCGCTATGACGGCGTTAAGTACGGTTTCTCCGCTCCGGGAGAGGATATGTGGGATGCCTACACTAAGACGCGGCAATACGGCTTCGGGCCGGAGGTTAAGCGGCGCATTATGCTGGGCACATATGCCCTTTCAGCTGGCTATTATGAGGCTTATTATCTGAAGGCGCAGAAGGTACGTACCCTTATTAAGAGCGATTTTGATAAGGCCTTTGAGCGGTTCGATCTGCTGGTCACCCCTACCTCGCCAACGGCAGCCTTCAAAATAGGGGAAAGGATCGATGATCCTCTGGCCATGTATCTATCGGATGTGTTCACCACCACAGCTAATCTAGCTGGCATCCCTGCCTTGAATGTGCCCTGCGGCTTTGTTGATGGTTTACCGGTGGGCATGCAGCTTCTAGGTAAACCTCTTGCTGAGGGCACCTTGTTGCGCGTGGGTTACGCTTTTGAGCAGAGTAGAAAAGGAGCAAGAAAATGAAGGTTATTATCCCCTTAGCCGGCTTAGGCACTAGGTTGAGGCCACATACGCATACCCGGCCTAAGCCCTTGATCAACGTGGCCGGCAAGCCGGTGTTGGGACATATCCTTGATAAGCTCATCAGCCTGGATATCAGCGAGATCATATTTATCACTGGCTACCTGGGCGAACAGATTGAGGAATACGTGAAGGCTAACTACAGCTTCCCTGCCCAATTCCTGGAGCAGAAGGAGCGACTCGGCCAGGCCCACGCTATCCATCTGGCTAAGGACCTTGTGAATGAGCCTGTGCTCATTATCTTCGTTGATACCATCTTCGAGGCTGACCTGCAACAACTGGTGGACCTCGCTTCCGATGGGGTAATCTACGTAAAAGAGGTGACCGATCCACGGCGCTTTGGTGTTGTCCTCCTGAAGAATGGTTTTGTGGGGAAATTGCTGGAGAAGCCTAAGGAGCCTATCTCTAACCTGGCCGTCATTGGTGTCTACTACCTAAAGAATGCTCCGCTGCTTTTCAGTTGTATAGAGGAACTGTTCACCCGCCAAATCAAGACCCAGGGAGAATACTTCCTGGCCGATGCTCTCCAACTGATGATCGACCAGGGGGCTAAACTGGAGGCAGCGAAGGTGGAGGTCTGGGAGGATTGTGGCAAGCCCGAGAGCCTCTTACAGACAAATCGTTACCTTCTCCGTAATGGGGGCGGCCAAAATGTGGATGTATTCGATTCCATCGTTATCCCGCCGGTCTATATCGCCCGTTCGGCTACCATCATCAATTCCATCATTGGTCCGTATGTGACCATCGCTGACCACAGTGTCATTAAGAATTCCATCATCAAGGATTCTATCATCAACGATGGCTCGGTCATCGAAGATAGTATGTTGAGTGGCTCCCTTATCGGTAGTGAGGCAAGGGTAAGGGGAACCTACAAACGGTTGAATGTCGGTGATTCCTCCGAGGTAGATATGGAATAGGAGAGCGAAGGTGTCTCCCGAAGAAAAGATCGAATCAGCCGAGGTGAAATGCTACTCCGGCAGCAGATACGGTGAAAGACCTTGCTCCTTTCGCTGGCGAGAAAGGGAATATGAAGTGAAAGAGATACTACATACCTGGTATAGCGTCGCGGCCAATGTGCCAGGAAGAAGACGTCGCCATTTTCGCCTGCGGACTGAGGAGGGGACGATCGTGGAACTATCGTACGACGAAGATGATGATCTGTGGCTGATACAGAAGATGAACGATTGCTCTATTGCGGTTGGGTCAAATGAGGATTGAAGAACAACGGATCACGATTGAGGAGAGGGAGCTCTCCCCTTATGAGGTGGTCATTGGGCTTGAGGTACATGCTCAGTTGTTGACCAAGAGCAAGATGTTCTGCGGTTGCAGCGCCCAGTATGCGGCTGCCCCGCCGAACACGCTCGTTTGCCCCATCTGTTTGGGAATGCCGGGCGTCTTACCGACGATAAATCGGAAGGCCATAGAGTATACGATTATGACGGCCTTAGCCCTTAATTGCAGTCTACCCGAAGTAACCCGCTTCGATCGTAAGAACTACCCTTACCCTGATCTGATGAAGGGCTACCAGATCTCTCAATATGCCCTCCCTATTTCCCAACAGGGGTGGCTGATGATCGAAGTCAACGGTCAACTTAAACGCATCGGTATCAATCATGTCCACCTTGAGGAGGACACGGCGAAACTCCTGCATCACAATGAACCATCGGGAGAGACGTATAGTCTCCTGGACGTCAATCGTTCCGGCGTGCCACTGATGGAGATCGTCAGTGAGCCTGATCTGCGTTCGGCTGAAGAGACCAGACTCTATCTCATCAAGCTGCGCAATATCCTGCGCTATCTGGGGGTTTCAACCGGCAACATGGAGGAGGGCTCCTTTCGGTGCGATGCCAATATCTCTGTTCGTCCCTGGGGTGGTAAGGAATTGGGCAGTAAAGTAGAGATCAAGAATATGAATTCCTTCCGGGCCGTTTACCGTGCCCTATCCTACGAGGCGAAGCGCCAAATGGAGGTGCTGGCCAATGGGGGATGTATCGAACAGGAGACGCGAGGCTGGGTCGAAGATAGGGGGGTGACAGTCTCCCAGCGTTCCAAGGAATATGCGCACGATTACCGCTATTTCTCCGAGCCGGATCTTCCCCCGCTTATCCTGAGTCGAGAATGGATCGAGGAGATTCGGCAACGCTTACCGGAATTGCCTGATACTAAGTGGGAGAGGTTCAAACGGGAATACGGACTATCTGACTACGATGCTGGCATCCTGACCTCTGATAAGTCCGTCGCACTCTTCTTCGAGTCCTGCCTGACTCTCTATCCGCATCCCAAGCCCATCAGCAACTGGATCGGTGGAGAGCTGTTTCGCCTGTTAAACGCTAGCGGACTGGAACTGGAGCAGACCAGAATCACCCCTGATCATCTGGCGGAGATGCTGCGGTTGATAGATGAAGGCGTCCTCAGTGGTCGTACAGCCAAGATGGTCTTCGAAGAGATGTTTTATACGGGTAAGAGCCCTGCACTGATCGTCAAGGAGCAACAACTCGCCCAGGTCAGCGATGCGGAGGCGTTGCGGGCGATTGTGGAGCGCGTGTTGGCGGATTATCCCCAGGGCGTAGCCGATTACCGCTCTGGCAAGACACAGGCGCTTGGCTTCCTCGTTGGGCAGGTCATGCGCGCTACCGAGGGCAAGGCTAATCCGGCATTGGTGAATCAATTGTTAAGGGCAAAGCTGGACGCTCGTTGATGGGCCTCGGGCTTGACCAAGGGCGCTTGTCTCTGCCAACTGAGGGTGTTCGCCCACACCTCTTCGCCTTCAAGCAAGTACTAGACGGTTACGATCAAAGTGAATCTTATAGGCAATGGAATCACCGTAGCCATCGCCATTTTCGGCAAACATTCAGGCATGAGGAGGTAATTGATGGAGAGGATTGCGGTCTTGACTAGTGGGGGCGATGCCCCAGGCATGAATGCGGCCATCAGAGCCTCGGTGCGCGTCGCCCTGAGCCGCGAGGCGAAGGTTTGGGGTGTATCGAAGGGATACGCCGGCCTCATCCAGGGAGAGCTGAAGCCGCTGAACAGCCGTTCTGTGAGTGAGATCATGCAAAGGGGTGGTACCATCCTGCAAACAGCCCGCTGTGAGGAGTTCAAAACAGAAGATGGACAGAGGGCGGGGGTACGCAATCTGGTTGAGCACGGCATCGAGGGTTTAGTAGTAATCGGCGGAGATGGCTCCATGCATGGAGCTCTGGCCATACATAGGTTGGGCTTCCCAGTGGTAGGGGTACCCGCAAGCATCGATAATGACCTGAGGGGGACGGATATGAGCATCGGGGTTGATACTGCTCTCAATACCATTCTGGAGGCCATCGACCGAGTGAAGGATACGGCCAGTGCTCATCATCGAGCCTTCATCGTTCAGGTGATGGGGCGTCACTGTGGGTATCTAGCCCTGATGGCTGGAATGGCTGGTGGGGCGGAGGTGGTTCTCATCCCCGAAGTGGAGGCGAACCCGGCTATGGTGGTCGAGGAACTGAAGCGTGCCTATGCCAAGGGCAAGCCGCATTTTATCGCCATTGTGGCTGAAGGGGCTAAATACGACGCAGCTGCCCTCGCCCAGTATATTGAGGATAGGAAAGAAGAAGCTGGGTTCGAGACCAGGGTCACCATCCTCGGCCATATCCAGCGAGGTGGTTCGCCTACTGCCTTCGATCGTATCCTGGCTACACGCCTGGGAGCAGTGGCTGTGGAGCAGCTGCTATCAGGCATTTCTGGTAAAATGGTGGGTCTTGTCGGAAACGAGATCAAGGCCACCGACATCGCCACTGTGCTCGCTGAGAAAAAGAAGGTCGATAAGCATCTTTATACCTTGGCTGAAGTCTTGGCCAGGTGAGATGGAGACTATTCAGCTACCAACACCGCGCTTATCGGGTCAGATGTCTCTGGAAGAGGCCGTCATGAGGCGACGCTCCGTTCGCCGCTATAGCCGGAGGGAGCTGTCGCTAGAAGAGATTTCCCAACTGCTCTGGGTGGCTCAAGGGATCACGGATAGGAGGGAAGGATTACGAGCGGCCCCTTCTGCAGGGGCTCTTTATCCGGTGGAACTGTACGCAGTGTTGTCACAGGGGATTTATCATTATTCACCGAGAGACCACTCCTTGAAGATGGTCAAGCCCGGCGATTGGCGAGAACAACTATCAGCAGCGGCTCTCGGACAGAGGTATATCTGGGAAGCCCCATTGAATATGATCATCACTGTCATCTACGAACGAACGGCGGCAAAATACGGTGCTAGGGCCGAGCGATATGTCATCCTCGAGGCTGGGCATATAGCGCAGAATGTCCATTTACAGGCGGTAGCCCTGGCTCTGGCCAGCGTCCCTATCGCCGCCTTCTACGATCAGAAGGTGCAATTGGCTATCGGCTGTCCACCCAATCATCAGCCACTCTATATTATTCCTGTTGGTGTGCCTCGCTGATCTCCTCGGCTGCTCATCTTAGCCAGAAGCCCAGGCCAAAGTTGATGAAATAGAGGCCGAGAAGGATGAGAAACAGTCCACAGGCGAGAAAGATGCCTCGATAGACCGTATCGTTGATTATTTTTCTACTGCTAACGACGATTACGGCTACCAGGCTATACCAACCCAGGTCTGACAAGATGTGTCCAGTGTAAAATGAGATTAGTCCGGCGAGGCCGTGTTGTAGTGACCAGATGATATAGCTGGCCCCGACCGTGATCCACCAGAGTACCCAATAAGGATTGGCGATGCTGGCGAGTATCCCGGTCAAGATGGGGCGATGGGACCGAGCTGCCTGACCTGATCCTCCAAACAATTGTATCCTATCCTTCCAGGCATCATAAGTCAGACTGAAGCCCATCCAGATAAGGAAGCTACCCCCTAAGGCCCCAATACTTCCAGCCACCAGGTTATGACTGAGTAGTCTGCTGAGTCCAATGAAAAGGGCAACTACTAAGATTAGCTCGATCAGGCCATGCCCCAGGATCAGAAGTGGGCCGGCGCGGCGGCCGATGCGGGCACTTTCACTTATAGTCACCGTGAGTAATGGCCCTGGCATCAGCGCCCCTGAGAGCCCCACTATCAAAGAGGTGATAAAGATGACGAGCAGGGAAAGGTCCAAGGTTCTGTACCTTTCAGTACAATTACTGGAGAATGTTCAGTATGGGTCAAAGAGGACAGCCTCTTCTACCCAGCATAGTTCACAAAATAGTTCACAAATCAATGTTACACCCATAAGTATACAGAGGGCAATACGTACGGTTATGGTAGAATACATCCACCAGATAGGCGAACCTGCTAGGGAGAGGTAAGATGAGGATCTTCATCACCGGCAGCCGAGGTCAGTTGGGGGTAGATCTCCAGAAGGTTCTGGAGACTCAGACACTTGGCCTGGCTGACTTACCCGATCTAGATATTACGGATTACGAGGCTACGCTGAGGGCTATCGAAGAATTTGCCCCAGATGTCATCATTCACGCCGCAGCCCTTACGAATGTCGATGGCTGCGAGCTCGATCCGGACACTGCTTACCGTGTGAATGGACTGGGCACGCAAAGCGTAGCCCTGGCTGCTCATCAGGTGGGGGCAGCGATGGTCTATATCAGCACCGACTATGTCTTCGATGGAAAGAAGGGTGAGCCATACCTGGAGTTCGATGAGCCGAACCCCATCAACATGTACGGTAAATCCAAACTGGCCGGCGAACGCTACGTGCAGATGCTGCTCGATCGCTTCTATATCGTGCGCACAGCCTGGCTCTATAGTGCCACGGGACGCAATTTCGTTAAGACCATTATGCACCTGGCTGAGCAGCAGGAGGAGATTCTGGCCGTGACTGATGAGAGCGGTTCTCCTACCTATGCCCGCGATTTGGCCCTGGCCTTAGCTAAATTGATTGAGCGTCCGCTCTATGGACTCTATCACCTCACTAATGAAGGCCGCTGCTCTCGTTACGAATATATAAGCAAGATCCTTGGGTTAATTAAGAAGAAGGTTCGCCTGGTGCCGATGACCACTGCTGAATACATTAAAAAGTACCCTCTGCCGGCCGCCAGGCCGACCTGCTCAGAGCTGCGTAACTTCTGCGCTGCGACGGCTTTAGGGATCACCATGCGCCCCTGGGAGGAGGCCCTGGAGGACTTTTTGTGTTCGCCTCTGTGATCATTCCCAACTGGAATGGGGCTAGGCTGTTACCCACCTGTCTTGATTCCCTCAGGTCCCAGACCTACCGGCACTTTGAGACGATAGTTGTCGACAATGGCTCAACGGATGATTCCGTACAGCTCATTACCCAGCACTATCCTGAAGTGGTCCTCATCAAGCTGCCCCAAAATCGCTTCTTCAGTGGGGCAGTTAATGAGGGGATTCGCCGTTCGAGGGGCGAAATAATAGCCGTTTTGAACAATGATACAGAGGTTGCGCCGCAGTGGTTAGCCGAGCTCTGCACGGCTCTAGAAGGTGATCCGCAAGCGAGACTTTGTGCCTCAAAGATTCTACTGTTTGACCGGCGCGATACCATTCACTCGGCCGGCGATTTCTACACCTGTGATGGAAGGCCAGGTAATCGTGGCGTTTGGCAGAAGGATGATGGTCGATTCGATGACCAGATATATGTCTTCGGCGCCTGTGCTGGAGCAGCGGCTTATCGGCGCTCCTTGCTGGAAGAAATAGGCCTGTTCGACGAGGATTTTGGCGGCTATTGCGAGGATGTCGATCTCAGCTTTCGGGCACAACTGGCTGGTTATCGCTGTCGGTACGTCCCTACCGCTCGTGTCTATCATCATCTGAGCGCCAGTGGTGGAGGGGAGGTGGCTAGCTTCTATTGTGGACGTAATTTCATCAACGTTATCGTTAAGGATATGCCGCCGGGACTGCTGCGGAAATATATTTTGCGCATCGTTTGGACTCAACTCAGGCTCGCTGGAGAAGCATTGCTCCATCTCTGTGAGCCAGCTGCCCGAGCCCGACTACGGGGACAGCTGGCGGCCCTGCTGCAGTTGCCCTTGATGCTCCATAAGCGACAGGAGATCCAAGGGCGAAGAAAGGTCAGCGAGGAGTATATCGAATCCATCCTCACGCCGACGTCGTGAGATCATCCTTGTTACAGCGGGCTTCCTCTGTGGTTCAGTCTTTCATAGTTGTCTCACCCGAATATTGGTTGAAGCCTCCGGGGAGGGCGTTGAACAGCATTTCCAACTTCCCAAGGGATGTTCAAGATAGCCTTTGGGGCTCCTGCTACGAGGGAGGCACATCTCCAAAGACCTACGGAGGGTTCTGCCCCTGGCCACTTGCTATTCACCTTCATGCGGAATCTCTTGACAAATATGGTATAATGTAACTACATTACTACTAATTATTAGTGGGCGTTTAGGCCGATAGCGTACCAGCTGGGAAAGATAACTCGAATGATGGATGCCACAAGGAGCGGAATCTATGGCGGAGATAGTCTCTGAAGAGAGCCCCTTGCCCCTTTACTACCAGGTACGCGAGATCATCCGCCAGCAGATCGAGAAGGGTGATCTGCTGCCTGGAGCCCGCCTGGAGACAGAGCAGGAGCTCACCACCAGGTTTGGTGTGAGCCGTACTACTGTACGTCAGGCGATCAACGACCTTGTCAAAGATGGGCTGCTCTATCGCAAAAGAGGAAAGGGAACCTTCATCCGTCAGCCACGCATCGAACAGGAGCTCAGCGGGCTCACTGGCTTCGTTGAGGACATGGTAGCCCTCGGTTTTCAACCAACGGCCAGGGTCATCGGCATCGAGACTGTACCGGCGACGAAGGGGGTGGCTGAGCAGCTCCATCTTTCTCTGGGTGATGAGGTTGTCCGCATCGAACGTGTCCGCCTGGCAAATGGACAGCCGGTTTCTCTTGACGTTACCTATATCCCACCCCGCTTAGGGCGTCAGATTGCTGAAGATGACCTCACCGCCCATCCGATCTTCAGCCTCTTGGAGGATAAATATGGCATCCTCCTGGGAGAGGCCGATTACTGCATCGAAGCATCGGCCGCCGATAAGCATACAGCAGAAGTACTGGGGGTGCCTGTGGGGGCACCGATCCTGCTCATCCAGCGCACTGTCTTTGCGGTGGATTCGTCAGTGCTTGAGTATGAGGAGCTACATTATCGAGGAGATCGAATAAGGTACGCCATGAGGTTGAAAAGGAAAAGACCAGCCACCGTCCTGGATTTCGACAGCCCTAACTTGCTCAGTAGACCATCTTAGGAGATTGAATGGGACAGCTCTTAGCCCAGCAACTACCTCTTCTAGCCTTTGGGGGGATCCTTTTTGCCGCACTCACGCAGGGCTCGACCGGTTTCGGCTTTGCCCTGGTGAGCGCCCCCATTCTCCTCCTGTTCTTCGAACCGAGAAGCACGGTTATGTTAGTGCTTCTCTTGGGCTCATTGCTGGACGTGTTCATCATCTGGCAGGGAAGGCACTATTTGGACATTAGTCGAATCGTGCCCCTGTCCATCGCCAGTGTTGTAGGAACGCCACTGGGGGCTTACCTCTTAGTAGTAATGAGTGCCCCACTATTGAAAATATTGATTGGAACGTCTGTGGTGCTCTCCTCTCTTCCGCTGATATTTGGCTACACGAGGACGGTCAAGAATGAGACCCTCGCCTCTGCCGTTGTGGGATTTATCAGTGGTGCTATGAACAGCAGCACCGCCATGAGCGGCCCCCCCGTAGCTCTCTACTTTACAAACCAACGCTATGACAAGGAGAAGTTCCGTACCACGCTGGTGGCCTTTTTCCTCCTTTCAAACCTGGTGGCGATAGGGATGCTGTCCCCTCTGGGAGCCCTGAATGGACATGTCCTGCAAAATGCTATGTTGTTCACCCCGGCTGTGGTCGTTGGCTTTCTGGCCAGTGTCAAGTTATCCAAGTATATTCAAGGTGGCCTATTTCAGGGCTTGGTCTTCGCCCTGGTCATTGGCACGGGGATGGTCGGTATCTTAAGCGGCCTGAAGGTCATCCTTGGGGGGTGATAGGGCGAAGGTGTAGCCCTGCGCTAGTTGAGGATGTCTAGATAAGGGGGTGTCGAGGTGGAGATATCGAAAACGGAAGGTGCCCTAAATGAGGCCGGTTCTATGTTACTGGCTGCTTCCAAAAGGGGGGGATGGCTGCAAAGGGTGAAGCCTACGGGTGGCCTGGCTGGCATCAGTTCCATACTTCTCTTTCTATTCGTCTGGGAGATGGCGGCCAGGCTCAGGCTTCTGGATCCCAACTTCGTACCACCACCCACCGTGGTGGTAGCTGAGGCTATTTCTATGGTTCAAACCCGCATGCTTGTGCAGGACCTGGCCGCCAGTCTTAAGCGCTCCCTGGGCGGTTTTGCCCTTGGCTCACTCATCGGCATCGCTATGGGACTGCTTACCGGGCGGGTACAACTACTGCGGCAGCTATTTGAGCCTATCATCCAACTCTTCCGTCCCATACCCTCCATCGCTTTCGTTCCCTTAGCCATCCTCTGGTTCGGTCTTGGGGAGTCGCCGAAGCTCTTTCTGATCACCTATGGTGTATTCTTCCCCGTTTGGTTGAACACACACGTTGGGGTGGGAGCGGTAGATATCAACTATATCCGGGCGGCCAAATGTCTTGGGGCGAAAGATAGGCAGTTATTCCTGGAGGTGGTGCTGCCGGCGGCCCTGCCCTTCGTCGTCGCCGGGCTACGGCTGGGCATCGCCGTCTCGTTCATCGTTCTGGTTGCGGCCGAGATGACTGGTGCTTCGGCCGGATTGGGGTTCCGCATCGAGGAATCGCACCTGATCTTCCGCGCCGATCGGATGCTTGTCGGGCTTTTGATGTTGGGCATCCTGGGGGCTACGGCCGATGCCATCTTCAACTTCGTCTCTTCTAAGTTGCTGTTCTGGTCCAAGTAGGAGACGAGGTGAATCCAGAGGGGAGTGATCGTCATGGAGAGAACCAGCGCAGCGCAAGGCAAGATCGTTATCAAGGGGTTGAATGTTATCTATGAAACCGGGCGGGGCACGGTACACGCCGTACAAGATTTTGATCTGGAGGCGGAGCCAGGGGAGCTCGTCTGTCTCCTGGGGCCCTCAGGCTGTGGGAAGTCCACTGTCTTGAACGTCATTGCCGGCTTCGTTCCGGCGGCAGCCGGCTTCGTCGACATCGATGGCCAGGCGGTGACCACGCCCGGGGCCGATCGGGGGGTGGTCTTCCAACAATACGTCCTTTTTCCTTGGCTCTCTGTCCTGGGGAACGTCGAATTTGGGCTGAAGATGCGAGGGATGGATAAGACTACGCGGAGGGAGATAGCCGAGCAGTACATCAAGCTGGTGGGACTGAGTGGGTTTGAGAGGAAGTATCCTAAGGAGCTCTCCGGAGGGATGCAGCAGCGGGTGGGCATTGCCCGTATCCTGGCCAGCAATCCCAAGGTGATGCTGATGGATGAGCCCTTCGGCTCCCTCGATTCTCAGACCCGCTACATGATGCAGGGGTTGCTCCTGCATGTCCGTGAACAATTCCGGACGACGATCGTCTTCGTGACCCACGACATTGATGAGTCCATCCTCCTGGGTGACAGGATCTGCCTGATGACGGCTCGTCCGGGGCGGGTCAAACAGATCATCACTAACCTCCTCCCGTGCCCCCGCACCCCTGAAATCATCACCTCCTCCACCTATGTGGAGACGAAACATACTATCCTCGACCTGATTCGGGAGGAGATCTTGATCGCCTTTGACCAGGAGGTCAAGGCGATTCTGCCCCAGGAGGGGCGCCGCCGCCCTTCAGCTTAAAAAGCAAAAGGAGTACTCTGATGGTGAAGCGACTGATCGACCTGAGTCTAACCGTTGATCCAGAGGTGAAATGGGTCCAATTTCCCCGCAGTAAGGTGATGGGGGCGCCAGAGCCGCCGACGAAATTCGAGACGATTGAAACTATCGAGGAGCATGGCTTCTTCGTCCAGCGGTTCGAGACCACGACTCAGAGCTATACCCATATCGATGCTCCTAATCACTGCATAAAGGGTGGCCTAGCCAATCATGAGATCCCCCTTGAGCAACTGGTAGGCGAGGCTGTGGTCATTGATATGAGCCATAAGCGGCCGAACGAGGCCGTCACGGCTGCTGATTTAGAGGCCTCAGGGGCAGAGGTGCAGGAGGGTGACATCGCCATAATCCGCACCGGTTGGACCGACCGCGCCTGGGGCACCGAACGGTTCTGGGAGGAGATGATCCACCTTGCCCCCGATGCCTGTGACTGGCTGATAAGCAAGGGGATAAAGGCCCTGGCCCAGGATTTCATGACCGATGACCATCCCTTGCATCCCCCTCCAGAGCGTCGTTGGCCATCCCCATTGCATGAACAAAATCATAAGAAGTTCTTGGGAAAAGGGATCATCCTGATCGAGTGGTGTACCAACCTGGGGGCGATTACCAAGCCAAGGGTTACGTTCATCTGTCTGCCGCTGAAGCTGAAGGGGACCGATGGCGCCCCGGCCAGGGTGATCGCCGTCGAGGAGGACTAGTAGATGGGGAGGTCGAGGAGGGGTACCGAGGGCAGAGACGAGCCCCACACTTAGGGAGGGTTCCGGGGCTACGTCCAGATTATGATTTCCCCTCTCCCGCCTGGGGGGTAGTCCAGAAGAGGAATCACCCCCTCTGGGAGGGGTTCTGGGGCTGTGTCTAGCCTACGCTTCTTACCTCTCCCGCTGGGGTGGTCAAGGAGGGAGGGCGCAGCCCCACTACTTGGAGTGAATCGGGATACAGACTAGATCCGATCCCCCCATCTCTCAAGGGGATAGTCCAGAAGGGGAATCCCCCTTCTGGGAGGGTTCTAGGGCTCCGCCCTAGCTCCCAATTCCCCCTTCTCCCGCTTTGCGGGAGAAGGGGGTAAGGGGGATGAGGGCACCTGAAAATAAAAGGAGGTGATGACAGTAAGAGAAGTCGGCTGAATACTGGTGATTCCCAAGATTAAAAGCAGAAAGGAGCAGACCGAACTATGAAGAGAATTGTGTTCACTGTCTCGATGCTATGCCTTGTGTCACTACTTGTGGCCAGCTGTGCCCCGGCGGCTGCCCCAACGCCAACGCCAACGAAAGTGGTGGCGCCGACGCCGACCAAGCCAGCGCCAACCCCGACTAAGGCTCCGGAGGCGACGCCAACGAAAGTGGCCGTGAAACCGGTGGAACTGACCATCGCTGAGTCACCTTCGATGGGCTGGGCTCAGATCCCTATCGCTGATGCTAAGGAACTTTGGGCG